>JBKPOL010000415.1:0-14065 GCA_046733075.1 Pseudomonadota bacterium
AATCGTTTTGCGCGGCTTGCGCCGCGATGAGCTTGGTGATCGCTGCCTGCAGCGCGCGCACCGGACCGAGGCCCAGCGCGTCGGATAGCGCGCCGAACGTGCGATCGAACGCGGTGACATACGTCTCCGTCGTTCCGCCCGCCACCCGATTCCCCATGTCGAGCCACGCCCGTTGCATCTGCTGGAAGGGCAGAAGGGCGGCTTGCGCGGCCGCGGGCAACGAAGCGCTGGCACTTAGCGGCGAGACGGACGGCGTTGCACCGGCATTCGCCGACGCCATCTGTGCCGGCAGCAGCCAAGGCGCGAACGCCATCGTTGCACCGACATTCGGTAGCGGCGCGCCGGTCATCGGCAAGGCAGCCGCCCATTGCGCGAGCAGCGCGGGCGCGCCTGCTCCCTGCAATAGCGGCGCGTAAGCTTGCGCGAGGCCGTGCAGCGCGTTTTGCGTCATCGCCGCCGCACTGGCGATGTGATCGGCGGGGAAGGGGAGTGCGGCGCCGCCGCCGTTGCGCGCGCCGGTGGTCGCAGGCTGCGCACCAAACTGCGCGAGGAATTGGGGCAACAGACCGAGCCATTGCTCGTACATGCCCTGCATGCCCGTCGATTCTGTCATAGCGTATTGACGAGATGGCCGCCGTCGACGGCGAGCACCGCCCCCGTGATATACGAGCCGGCGTCCGAAGCGAGCAGCAGCAGCGCGCCATCGAGCTCCTCCGGCTTGCCTATGCGCCGCTGCGGAACCCGCTTGATCAGCGCCTGTCCTGGCTCGCTCGCGAAGAACTCGCGGTTGATGCCCGTTTCGACATATCCCGGTGCAAGCGTGTTCACGCGTATCCGATACCGTGCAAGCTCGAGCGCCATGGCCTTGGTGAGCTGGATCAGCGCGGCTTTCGACGCTGCGTAACTCGGGACTTGCGACGAAACGCGCAGGCCCAGGATCGACCCTATGTTGACGATGCTGCCCCCCTGGCCATGCTTCACCATGTGCCGCGCGGCCGCCTGCGCGACGCGCCACGCACCGTTGAGGTTGACCTCGATCACTTGCTGCCAGTCAGCTTCCGTCTGGTCGAGAAGCGGCTTCGTGACGGCTACGCCCGCGTTGTTGATGACGACGGTGATCGGCCCCAGCGCCTGCGTGGCCTGATCGAACGCGGCCTGGACGTTTTCCGTCCTGGTCACGTCGAGCGCGACGGGTGCAACGCGTACGCCACGGCCTGCGATCGCATCGCGAACGGGATCGAGCGAATCCAGTCGACGGGCAGCGATGGCGACGTTGGCGCCTGCGTTCGCAAGCGTTCGCGCGAAGTGGCTTCCGAGTCCTCCATTCGCGCCGGTAACGAGCGCGTTCCGCCCGGTCAGGCTCAGTTCCATCGTCGCTACCCCTCGTTTCTGGCAAGTGGCTGGCTGGCCGTCCGCAATGCCTTCGGATTGGAGATCGCGACCCACGCTTCGGCCGTATGCATGAGTGATTGTGTCAAGCGGGTTGCGCGTGCGGGCTCGTCGAACCGACCAGCGCGTATCGCCGAGCAGAGGATCCTCCGCAGCGCGTGTGAATCGCTGGAAGGAGGGGCCGGCAGCCCGCAGTCGGCCAGGAGGTTCTGCAATCGCGCCGTCTCGCTCTGCCCCGCATCCGGCCCCAATCGATGCTCACGGGCGGCAATCGCCATGGCGTTTGCGATCATCAGCGCTGAATACTTGTGCTCTGCGGGGAGCACGGGCAACAGTTCGCGAAGCAGCGCCTCGCGCGCAGTCGTCATCAAATCGGCGCCGTCTGAGATGTCCTTCATCGATCCGCTCGCGCGATCAATTGCAGCACCTCGTATTCGAGCTCGTGCACGATGCGTCCGGTCAGGGCGAGCTCCAGCGAGCGCTCACCGCCTGCGATATGGCGTTGCGCCTGTTGGAGCGCGATGACGGCCCAGCGCAAATGCGCCATCACCTGCCAGTAGTCGAGCTCCTCGCGCGAGATGCCTCGTTTCGCGACGGACTCGTAGCCTTGCATGAACGGATGGAGAGCCGCGATGCCACCGGCTTCGCGCTCGACACCGTTGAAGCGCCAGCACCTTGCCGTGAACCACCCGAGGTCTTCGCGCGGATCGCCCCAGCCAGCGAATTCCCAATCGAGCACACCCGAGAGTCGACCTTGATCGACGAGATAGTTGCCCGTTCGGTAGTCGCGATGAATGAGGGTGATGTCGAATGCCGCCGGCGCGCGCCGCTCGCACCACCGCAATCCCCATTCGAGCGCGGGGTAAGCGTCGTCCAGCGCATCGAGATACGCTCGATATTGCGCGATCGTTTCGACGGCGGGGTTTGCCGGCATCGCAAGCATGCCAAGCGCAGGCCGCGGCGGGCGTATCGCATGAATCCGCGCGAGATTGGCGCCGAGCGCGAACGCGAGCGCATTGCCGTCGGGGACAAGCGCAGGCTCGCGTGTCAGCCGGTGGCCCTGAGCGAGCCCGGGCAACCGCTCCATCACGAAGAACTCGGCGTTCAACACCGCTTTGTCCCGACAAAGAAAGAGCGGCCTCGGCGCTGTCACGCCCGCGCCATGTGCCACCTGAAGGATCGCGAACTCCTCCGCGCGCGTACGACTGGCGGCGACGCTCGACGGCGCGTCCTTGCGCAGCACCCACCGATGCGCACCGCTCCACGGGCCGCCCTCGAGGGTCGCATCGAGCGACCAGTTGTCCTGGATCGCTCCACCCGGCAGCTTCTCGTAGCGCGTGATCGCCGCGCGGTCCGCATGCGCGGCGTCGCAAAGCCAGCGCGCAATCGCTGCGGCCGTGTCCGTGCGCAGCGCGCTGTGAACCCTCTGCTCCGTCAATGCACTTTCCCACGGAGAACTCGCTTTGCGATGCTGAAGCGATGCACTTCCGATGGACCGTCGTAGATACGGAATGCACGCAGGTCCGCGAAGATCCGCGCGACGACCGTTTCGTCGGTCACGCCCTGGCCGCCGAGTATCTGCACGCAGCGATCGACGACGCGCCAGGTTGCTTCCGACACGATGACTTTCGCGCGACTCGATTCGTGAAGTCCGAGCTCTCCGTGGTCGAGCACCCACGCACAGTGCCAGATGGCGAGACGCGCGACGTGAAGATCCATGTCGTTGTCGGCGATCATGAAGCCGACCCCTTCGTGCTCACCGATCGGCTTGCCGAACGCGTGGCGTCGGCGCGCATAGTCGATGGCCACGTCATGCGCGCGGCGTGCTGCGCCGAGCCAGCGCATGCAGTGCGTGAGGCGGGCGGGCGACAGTCGTACCTGCGCGTATTTGAAACCTTTGCCTACTTCACCGAGCACGTTGGCGGCCGGCACCCGCAGTCCCTCCAAGCGCACGACACCATGACCGCCCGGAAAGCACGAATCCAGGCTGCCCATCGTCCGCTCCAGGACGATGCCCGACGCGTTCATGTCCGACAGGAACATCGTCGCGCCGGCATCGCTGACGTTGGCCATCACGATCGCGAACGCGGCGCCCTCCGCACCCGTGATGAACCACTTGCCGCCATCGATCACGTAGTCGTCGCCGTCGCGGACGGCGCGGGTTGCAAGCATCGCGGGGTCGGATCCCGCCCCCGGAGGCGGTTCCGTCATGCAGAAGCACGAGCGGATCGCAGCGCTCGCGAGCGGTCGCAGCCAGCGCTCCTTCTGCACGGGCGTCGCAACCGCGTCCAGCAGGTGCATGTTGCCCTCGTCCGGCGCGAATACGTTGAGCGCGATCGGACCAAGCGGCGAGTATCCGGCTTCCTCAAACGCGATGGCGCGGCCCATGTGGGTGAGCGCCATGCCGCCGTATTCGCGCGCCACGTGGGGTGACAGGAGGCCCGCCTGCCGGCCCCGCTCGATGAGCTCGCGGCGCAGATCCTCGGTCGGTCCATGCGGTGTGCGCCGCGGGTCGACTTCGAGCGGAATGATCTGGTCGGCGATGAATGTGCGGATTCGCGCCTGAAGCTCCCGGTGCTCGGGCGCAAGCGTGAAGTCGATCGCCATTTCAGACGTCGAAGAACACCGTTTCCTGCGGCCCTTGCAGGTGGATGTCGAAACGGTAGATGCGCTTGCCGCTCCGCTCTTCGCGCTGCCCGATCAGCGTGTTTCTGCGCACTTCCCATTCGATGAGGTTCAGGACGGGGTCCGTCGCGTTGGCGGCCGTTTCATCCGAGAAGTACATGCGCGTGTTGAGCCCGATGTTGATGCCGCGCGCGACGATCCACAGGTTCACGTGCGGTGCCATCGAGCGGCCTCCGCGCCCTTCGACGATGCCGGGCTTGATCGTCTCGAACGTGAAGATTCCGCTCGAGAAGTCCGAGCATGCGCGTCCCCAGCCTCGAAACGTCGGATCGACCGGTTTCTGTTGACGATCGGCGGGGTGGTTGTACTTGCCGGCGGCATTCGCCTGCCAGAGCTCGACGAGGACGTCGCGGACCGGCGTTCGCGAGCCGTCGATCACACGCCCTTCGATCGTGATGCGTTCGCCTTTGGTCTCCGTCGTGGCGAGCACGTTCGAAAAATTGTTTTCGAAGATGTCGAATCCCGCTGCGTGAGGCGCGAGACCGATGTGCACGTACGGTCCCGCGGTCTGGGACGCCGACTCCTTCAAATAGTCGAGCTCGTTCACCATGGCGTCACTCCCGTTGCATCGCCGGTTGGCCCTGCACATGACTCTCGAACCAGGTTGCGCGTGCGCCGCGGAGCACGATGTCGAAGCGGTAGGCGAGGCTGTCGAGGGGCATTGCCGCATTCTTGTCGAGCACGCCGATCAATTGCCTGATCGCCGATTCGCTCGGGATCGTCCGGACGATCGGGTCGTGCGCGATGAGCGGATCCCCCTCGAAGTACATCTGCGTGATGAGTCGCTGCACCCAGCCGGACCCGCTGATCGAATAGTGGATGTGCGCGGGGCGCCAGTCGTTGACGCTGTTGCGCCAAGGATAGGGCCCGGGTCGAATCGTCCGGTAGACGTAATGTCCATCGCGATCGGTGAGCACGCGGCCGCAGCCGCCGAAATTCGGATCGACCGGCGCGATGTACGTGTCCTTCTTGTGCCTGTATCGCCCCCCGGCGTTGGCCTGCCACACCTCGACGAGCGCGTCCGGCACGGGGCGCCGGAATTCGTCCAGCACGTACCCGTGAACGATGATGCGCTCGCCGATCGGCAGGCCGCCCTTCGCGTAGTTCAGGATGAGGTCATGGTCGAGCGGGCCGAGCTCGTCCCGCGAGAACACGGGTGCGGTGATCTCGGAAAGCGAATTCTGCAGCGAGATGAGCGCATTCCGCGGCGATCGCAGGACCGTCGTCTTGTACGTCGGCGCGAAGGGCGGCGGGTGAACCGTCCGGTCCCGTTGCGCGAATTCTCCGTAAGGCTGCTCCACTTCGTTCATGGCCATTTGCTCTCCCGCCATTCACCGCTCCGCGCCGACCGGGGCGTGCAGCGTCTCTTCCTCGATCGGCACCTTGAGCGCGTTCAGCACGCGCGGCACCATCGCGTAGAAGCCCGCGGTGAGCGCAAGCTCGATGATCTCGCTTGGCGAGAAATGCTTCGCAAGGTGCGCGTAATCGTCGTCGGTCACATCGCCGTGCATCATCGCCTCGGTGAGCCCGAGCGCCGCGCACTCGGCCTCGGTGAAGCGCGGTGATTCGCGCCAGAAGAACAGGTCTTCGATCTGCTCGGGCGGCACGCCCTGCTGGCGCGCCCAGCGGCGGTGCTGATGCCATTCGTACGCCGAGCCTTCGAGCTGCGCCCCGCGCAGGATCATCAGTTCGCGCAGCGAGCGTGATGTCGTGCAATCGCGGCGCAGCGTATAGGCGAACTCGATCCACGCCGACAGCAGGTTGGCGTGATGGCCAAGCACTCGGTACAGGTTGAGGAATTCCCCGTTCAGCTCGCGAATGCGCTTCTTGTTGCGCTCGTCGATTTCCTTGAGCGGCAGCCTTGGCGTGGTCTTCGCGTGCGGCCGCCTGCGTTCATGCCGGACTTCCTTGTGTTCGGTATCCATCCGTACTCCCGTCCGCGTTACGAAGACGCCGCGCCGGCCCTCAGCCGGTCCCGCAGCTCCTTTTTCTGCACCTTGCCCGTCGACGTCTTGGGAAGCGGTCCGAAGATAACCCGCTTCGGCGCCTTGAAGCGTGCAAGCCGGCTGCGCACATGGTCGATCAATTCGGCGGCGGTCGCCGTTGCGCCGTCCTTCAACGTCACGAATGCAACGGGAACTTCGCCCCATTTTTCGTCCGCGGCCGCGACCACCGCCACCTCGAGCACGGCAACGTGGGTCGTGAGCGCCTGCTCGATTTCGACGGACGAGATGTTCTCGCCGCCGGAGATGATGATGTCCTTGGCACGATCGCGCAGCTCTATGTAGCCATCTGGATGCATGACACCGAGATCACCGGTGCGAAACCATCCGTCCGGACAGCTCGCGCGCGTCGTCTCGTCGTCCCGGTAGTAGCCGAGCATGACATTGTTGCCGCGGATGGCGATTTCGCCCAGCGTTTGCGCGTCTCGCGGGACGTCGCCGCCGTTTTCGTCGACGACCCGGATACGCTGTCCGATGACGTTGTTGACCCCCTGGCGCGCCTTGAGCCGCGCCTGCTCGTCGATCGGCAGCGCGTTCCACTCGCTCCGCCAGTCGCAGATCACCGAAGGACCGTAGGTTTCGGTGAGCCCGTACAGATGCGTGATGTCCATGCCGAGTGCGGCGAGACGCTCGAGTAACGCAGGTGTCGGGGGCGCGCCTCCGGTGCCGATTCGTACCGGGCGCGGCAGCCGGCCCGCTCCGGAATCCCAGATCGTCATCGTCAGTACGGTGGGGGCCGCGCAGAAGTGCGTGACACCGGACTCGCGCATGTGGCGCCAGATTGCGCTCGCCTCCACCTTGGGCAGGCACAGATGCACGCCGCCCATTGCAGTAACGCCCCACGGAAAGCACCAGCCGTTGCAGTGGAACATCGGCAGCGTCCACAGGTAGACGGAATCGCTCGTGAGCCCCATGTGCGCCGCCATCGCGAGCGCCTGCAGGTACGCGCCGCGATGGTGATACATCACACCCTTCGGCCGGGCGGTCGTGCCGCTCGTGTAGTTGATCGCAAGCATCGAGCGCTCGTCCGCCACGGGATGCTCGTACGGCTCGGCATTGGCGATCAACGACTCGAGCGCGTCGGCGTCACCGCCGGCGCGGATGAGGCGGAGCGCCGGGCCGACTTCGCTTGCGGCCTTCTCGGCGGCAGCCTGAAACTCGTGGTCGCAGATCAGCACCGACGACCCGGAGTGTTGGAGGATGTATGCCATGTCCGCGGGCGTGACGCGCGTGTTGAGCGCGACAACAACAGCGCCGGCGAACGGCACCGCGTAATGCGCAGCGAGCATCACGTGGGAATTGCCGGCGAGCACGGCCACGCGATCCCCGGGCTCGACGCCCGATGCGCGGAGTGCGCCGGCAAAGCGGAGGCACCGCTCGAGGAACGCCGCGTACGTGAAACGCGTCGCGCCGTCGATGCACGCGTCCCGATCCGGAAATACGTCGGCCGCGCGATGCAGGAACGTGGTCGGGGTCAGGGGCTCGTAGTTGAACTCGCGACTCATGGCGCTCCTCGAGCAACGCGGCTTGCGCCCGTTGCTACGCGTACTCACCGTTTCGTACATTTTGTGCGATCATGCTAGGCGGCTCGCCGGACGTCTGTCAAGGACGCGATCGGCGCACGCTAGCCCACCGTCAGCAGGTGAATGATGAAATCGGCCGCGAGCTCGCGATGAGACTGGCGGAGCTTCGGCGACAGGAAGTCGCGCCGGAATATCCTGCCGAACGTATGCAGGTTGGAAACGTGGAAGAAACAAAGCGCGCTCATGAGCATATGCACGTCGATCGCCGACACGCGTGCATGGAACGTGCCCGCGCGTCGCCCCCGGCGCAGGATTTCATCGATCGTGGCGATGATGCCGGCGTTGATCTTGCGAATGCGCGTCGACTTGGCGAGATGCCGCGCGTGGTGGATGTTCTCCACGGAGACGAGGCGAACGAAATCCGGATTCGCATGGTCGTAGTCGAACGTGAATTGAACGAGGCGTCGGATTGCGGCCTCCGGCTCCATTCGGTCGAGCTGCAATGCGGCTTCGGCCCCGCGGATCCGGGCATAGGCGGCCTCCAGCACAGCGATGTACAACTGTTCCTTGCCGCCGAAGTAGTAGTAAATCATCCGTTTCGTCGTGGACGTTCTTGCCGCAATGGCATCCACTCGCGCACCGTTGAACCCGTCGCGGGCGAATTCTTGCGTCGCCACCGAAAGGATGTCCTCGCGCGTTCTCGCGGCGTCGTACGTACGGGGCGCAGGCTTGCGCGCGCGGCGCCCGGGCGGTGTTCTTCGTGCCACGGATTCTCGGATTTCCTCTTTCGGCCGCATCATAGACACGCGGATGCCTGTGTCAATCGCGGCCAACGTCTGCCATCGGGAGTGTCGCAATGATTACGGGAAAGACGACGCTTGTCGCGCACCTTGGCTATCCGACCGAGGCGTTCAAGGCGCCGATGATCTACAACCCGTACTTCGATCAGGCCGGGATCGACGCCGTCGTCATCCCGATGGGCGTGAAGCCCGAGGATTACCCGGGAGTCCTGCGCACGCTGTTTCGGCTGACGAACATCCGGGGCGCGCTTGTGACGATGCCGCACAAGGTCGTCACGGCCACGCTGCTCGACGAGGTCACGCCGACGGTCAGGATCGCCGGCTCGTGCAATGCGGTCCGCAAGCGCGAGGATGGCTCGCTGCTCGGCGACATGTTCGACGGTACGGGCTTCGTTCGCGGCGTCGAGCGCAAGGGGCGGCCGCTCGCCGGTGCGCGCGCGCTGGTGGTGGGCGCCGGCGGCGTCGGTTCGGCGATCGCCGCATCCCTCGCCGCAGCAGGCGCGGGAACGATCGGCGTCTTCGATGCCTATCCCGCAATGGCCGAAGCGCTGGCGGATCGATTGCGCGAGCACTATCCGAAGCTGACCGTACGGACGGGTTCGAACGATCCCGAAGGCTACGACGTCGTCGTCAATGCAACACCGCTCGGCATGAAGGAGGGCGATGCGTTGCCGGTTGATGTCGCGCGAATCACCCCCGGAACGTTCGTGGGAGAGGTGGTCATGAAGGAGGAGTTCACGCCGTTCCTGCGCGCGGCCATGGAAAAGGGCTGCCCGGTCCAGGTGGGCACCGACATGCTGTACGAGATGATCCCCGCCTACCTGGAATTCTTCGGCTTCAAGACGACCACGCCGGACATCCTGCGCGCGTTGTCCCAGATCAAGTATTGATGGACGGTCGATGCATCACGAGGAGTTCATCGCGCATTACGAGGAGTTCGTCGATTTGAGCGAGGACGCGCGCCGCGAAACGGCGCTTCATCAATAGCGTAGCGGAGGACGAAAATGGCCAGCGCCACCGAACACGAGCCACAGGGCACACACCAGACGAAGAAGGCAACCGCGAGCGGCTGGATCGGCTCGGCGCTCGAGTACTACGACTTCTTCATCTATGCGACGGCGGCGTCGCTGATCTTCCCGCAGCTTTTCTTCCCGTCGGGAAATCCCACGGTCGCAATCGTCGCGTCGCTTGCGACTTACGGCGTCGGCTACGTCGCTCGTCCGATCGGCGCTTTCTTCCTCGGCCACTGGGGTGACACGCACGGTCGCAAGACGGTGCTGCTCATCTGCATGTTCCTGATGGGTATCTCGACGATGGGCGTCGGGCTGTTGCCAACCTATGCGCAGGTGGGGGTACTCGCTCCCACGCTGCTCGTGATCCTGCGCCTGATCCAGGGCTTCGCCGTCGCGGGCGAGATCTCGGGTGCGAGCTCGATGATCCTAGAGCACGCTCCGTTCGGGCGCCGGGGATTCTTCGCGAGCTTCACTTTGCAGGGCGTCCAGGCCGGACAAATCCTCGCCGCGGCCATCTTCCTGCCGCTTGCGCATTACATGGACAAGGATGCCTTCAACTCGTGGGGATGGCGGATTCCCTTCCTGATGAGCGTCGTCGTGATCATCGCCGGCTACATCATTCGAAGGAAAGTCGACGAGACACCGGCCTTCGCGGAGGAGAGCGCGCATCACGCGGTACCGCGTTCGCCCATCGTCGATGCCTTCAAGTACAACCTGGCGGACATGCTTCGCGTCGTTTGCATGGCACTGATGAACGTGATTCCGGTCGTCACCTCGATCTTCGGCGCGGCCTACGCGGTGCAGCCCGGTTACGGTATCGGGTTCGACAAGGACGTCTACCTGTGGATCCCGGTGCTCGGCAACATTCTGGCCGTCATCGTCATCCCGTTCGTCGGCAATTTGTCCGACAAGATCGGCCGCAGACCGCCGATCATCGTGGGCGCGCTTCTGACCGGACTGCTCTCGTTCGGCTATCTATACGCGATCAGCATCAAGAATGTTCCGCTGGCGATCACGATGTCGCTGTTGATGTGGGGCGTCGTCTATCAGGGCTACAACGCGGTCTTCCCGAGCTTCTACCCGGAACTGTTTCCGACGCGTACCCGCGTCACGGCGATGGCGATCGCGCAGAACGTCGGGACGGCGATTACTGCTTTGCTGCCGGCGTTTTTCGCGACGATCGCGCCGCCCGGGTCCGTCGGCATTCCAATGAAGATCGGTGCATGGACGCTGGGCATCACGATGATTGCCGCGATCGCCGCGTGGAGCGCCCGCGAGACCTATCGCGTGCATCTCAACGATCTGGGCAAGGCGGATGCCGAGCCGGTCCCGAAGCCCGAATACGACCGGTTGCGCGAGGCGTCGGTCGCGGACGCGCGCCTCGCGAAGGCGTAATCGCGTACCGCTTCGACAGAGCGCACCCCGTCATCGGCGGGGTGCGCCAGATCTCGACGACTGTCCTCATCCAACGGAGCCATCGTGAAGAAATTCCTGATGCTTCATGGCGTCAATCACAACATGTTCGGCAAGCGCGATCCCAGGCAGTACGGGACGATCACGCTCGATCAGATCAACGAGCAGCTGCAGTCGCTCGCGAAAGAGCTGGGAGTCTCGGTGTCGTGCTTCCAGACCAACAGCGAAGCGGAGATGTGCGAGCGGATCCACCAGGCGTATCGGGAGAACGTCGACGGCGTGATGCTGAATGCGGGTGCATGGACGCATTACAGCTACGCGATTCGCGATGCGCTTGCGATCCTCGCGGTCCCGGTCGTCGAGCTGCACATGTCCAACATCCATGCGCGCGAGGAGTTTCGGCACCGCTCGGTCTTCGCCGAAATCATCAAGGGGCAGATCTCCGGGTTCGGCGTGGACAGCTACCTGCTCGCGCTCAGGGCGGCCGTCTCGGCATCCGAGAGCGATCAGCTCACGCCAAGATAGACCGCCTGCACGTTGGGGTCGCCCTTGATATCGGCGGGCGGGCCCGTGGCGATCAAAGCACCGCGGTCGAGCACGAGCACGCGGTCGGCGAATTCGAACACGATGTCCATGTCGTGCTCGGTGAACAGCACCGCTATGTTGTCCCGCTTCATCGCACCGATCGCAAGCGTCATCAGATCGCGTCGCGAATGGGGCGACATGCCGGCGGTCGGCTCATCCATCAACAGAAGTCTCGGCTCACCCGCGAGCGCGAGTGCGATCTCGAGGCGCTTCGCGTCGCCGTACGCAAGCGTCGCGCAATGAACCTCGGCGAGATCCTCGATGTTCAGACGTCGCAACAGGTCTTCGATGCGCGGGGACGACAGATCGAGCATCGGCGACAACGCGGCGCTGTCATCGCCGTCGCGCGCTGCGAGCGCGACGGCGATGCTTTCGCGCACGGTCATCGATGCAAACGTCGCAGCGACCTGGAACGTGCGGCCGACGTGCTGCCGGGCGATGACGTGCGGCGGCTTACCGACGATCGAACGTCCGCCGAGCCGCACGTCGCCCGAGTCCGGAACGAGCTCGCCGTGAATGACGTTGAAGCACGTCGTCTTGCCGGCCCCGTTCGGGCCGATCATCGCCACCGCTTCGCCGGCCGTTACGGCGAATGAAACGTCGTCTAACGCCGTCACGCCTCCGAAGCGTTTGGTCAGATGCTCGATGACGAGCAGCGGACCATTGTTCGGTTCGCCGTTCATGTCGCGGCTCGCCGCGGTGTCGACGCACGCGAAAGCGCGCCTCCGATCCCCGCCGGAAACACGCTGACGATCAGCAGGATCACGATGCCGACCGCTGCGCGCCAATAATCGGTTGTACGCGCGAGGACGTCCTGCAGCCAGGTGAACGCGGCTGCGCCGAGCAGCGGGCCGAAGAGTGCGTTCTGCCCGCCGAGCAGCATCATGACCAGCACGTCGACCGATCGCGGAATGCCGAGTGCTTCGGGCGAAGTCCCACCTTTCGAAAAGGCGAACAGTCCGCCCGCGAGGCCTGCGAAGGCGCCGGCGATCGCGATCGCCTTGACCCGCCGTGCGCGCACGTCGATGCCCGATGCCGCTGCGCGAAGGGTCGAGTCGCGGCTGCCGCGCAGCGCATACCCGAAGGGCGTGAACGCGAGAACCGCGAGCGCAGCCAGGCCTGCCGCAACCGTCACAAGCACGAGCATGTAGTAACGCGTGCGCGCGGCGAGCCAATCGGGAGGCCATATCCCCGTGATGCCATTCGACCCGCCGGTTACGGTGTCCCATTGCAGTGCGATCGACCATACGATCTGCGCGAACGCGAGCGTCAGCATCGCGAGATAGATACCCGCCAGGCGCACGCACAACGCGCCGAAGACGAGCGCTGCGAGCATGGCCGCGATCGGCGCCAGCGCGAGCGCGGCGAGGAACGAGTAGCCGTGGATCGCGGCAAGTGCGGCCGCGTAGGCGCCTATGCCGAAATAGGCGGCGTGTCCGAAGGACGTGATGCCGCCGACGCCCGTGATGAGGCGCAGGCTCGCGGCGAACAGGGCCGCGATGAGAATGTCGATCATCAGCACGAGCGCGTACTCGTCGCCTGCGAGCGGCAACGATGCAGCGCCGAGGACCAATAGCGCCGCAACCAGTGCGTGAAGGCGCCGCGGGCGCGCGAGCGGCGCGGTTTCGGCCGACGGTACCGCGGCCGGCAATTGCAACGCGTTCGGCGTGCCGAAGAGTCCCGAAGGGCGTACGAGCAGCACGATCGCCATGACGATGAATTCGATGACGAGCGTGAGCTTGGGGAACGCGATCGCGACATCCCCGACGACGACGTTGCCCGCGGCGATGCAAAGCGCCTTGGTGACGCCGATGATGATCGCCGCGACGAACGCACCGGGAATGGATCCCAGTCCACCGAGCACGGTAACGACGAACGCGTCGGCGATCACGCCGAGGTCCATGCCGAGGTTGGCCGGTTCGCGCGGCAGTGTCAGCGCGCCCGCGAAGCCTGCCAGGAACGTTCCGAGCGCGAAGACCGCCGTGAAAAGCCGCGATTGATCGATCCCCAGCGCGCCGGCCAGCACGCGATTTTCGGACGCGGCCCGCACGATCAGTCCGAATCGCGTCTTGCGTATCAGCAGCGTCAGCGCGACGAGCACGAGCGGACCCACGCCGAGCACCAGCAGGTCGTACTCGGGGACCGCGCGACCGAGCCAGGCAACGGCGCCATCGAAGCCTGCGACGCGCGGGCCGAGACGGTCTTCGGGGCCCCAGATCGCGAGCGCCGCATCGCGGACGATCAGCACGATGCCGAACGTGGCTGTCAGCTGCAGCAGCTCGGCCGCACCGTACAGGCGCTTCAGCAGCGTGACTTCGATCGCCGCGCCAAGCGCCCCGGCGATTACACCTGCCGCAAGCGCTGCGAGCCAGAAGCCGAGCAGCGAATCATCGAACGCACCGAGCGCGCGACCGACCGAGTACGCAACGAACGCGCCGAGCATGAAGAACGAGCCATGCGCGAAGTTGACGATGCGCGTGACCCCGAAGATCAGCGTCAGGCCGGCCGCGATCAGGAACAGCGACGAGGCGGACGCCAGGCCATTCAACAGCTGGACAGCGAGTGATCCGACGGACACGCGCTAGCCTGGCGCTGCGCGCTTTCGGCAATGCAACGCCCTTGTGTCCATGGCGTCGACAGTCGCTGTTCGTTGC
>JBKPOL010000416.1:0-8524 GCA_046733075.1 Pseudomonadota bacterium
GTGCAAAACGAGACGCAGATGATCTTCGCCGTCATGCAGCCGCTGCAATCGCAAATCCAGGCAGGAACGCTCCGCGCCCTCGCGGTGACGACCGCAAAACGCTTCCGGCTGTTGCCCGAGTTGCCGACGATCGCCGAATCCGGCTACCCCGGCTTCGAGGCTCTGGCGTGGAACGGCGTCCTCGTCCCCGCCAACACGCCGCGTCCGATCATCGCTCGGCTTAACGCCGAGATGAATTCGGTGCTGAAGGAGCCGGACGTCCAACAGAAGATGCACGGGTTCGGCTTCGACCTGATCGGCGGCACGCCCGAGGACTTCGGTGCGCTGATCGCCGGCGAAGCGGCGCGGTGGGCCCCGGTGATCAAGAAGGTCGGACTGAAGATCGACTGAAATGACCAGCGTCGGCAAGGTGGTTCTCGCTTATTCCGGCGGCCTCGACACGTCGGTCATCCTGAAGTGGCTGCAGGACACCTATGATTGCGAAGTCGTGACGTTCACCGCGGACATCGGTCAGGGCGAGGAGGTCGAGCCGGCGCGCACGAAGGCGCTGAAGCTCGGGATCAAGCCCGGGAACATCCACATCGAGGATCTGCGCGAGGAGTTCGTCCGCGATTTCGTGTTCCCGATGTTTCGCGCGAACGCGCTCTACGAGGGGCAGTACCTTCTCGGCACATCGATCGCGCGGCCGCTGATCGCGAAAAGACTGGTGGAAATCGCGCAGGAAACGGGTGCCGATGCGATTGCCCATGGCGCAACCGGCAAGGGCAACGACCAGGTGCGTTTTGAACTCGGCGCGTACGCGCTCGCCCCCGACATCCGCATCATCGCTCCGTGGCGTGAGTGGGATCTGCTCTCGCGCGACAAGCTCCTCGCGTACGCTGACGCTCACGGCATACCCGTCGATTTCAAGAAGCGCGCGACGGCGACGTCCGGTGCGGCTCCCTACTCGATGGACGCCAACCTGCTGCACATCAGCTACGAAGGCGGTGTGTTGGAGGACCCGGATTTCGAGCCCGAAGCGTCGATGTGGCGCATGACGGTACCTGTTGAACAGGCGCCGGCCGAAGCGCAGACGATCGATCTCGAGTACCGTCGCGGGGACGTGGTTGCCGTGGACGGCAAGGCGATGTCGCCGGCAACCGTGCTGACGAAGCTGAACGAGATCGGCGGGCGTCATGGCGTCGGCCGCCTCGACATGGTCGAGAACCGTTACGTCGGCATGAAGTCGCGCGGCTGTTATGAAACGCCCGGCGGCACGATCCTCCTTGCCGGACATCGCGCAATCGAATCCATCACGCTCGATCGCGAGGTGCTTGCGCTCAAGGACGATCTCGCGCCCCGCTACGCGCGCATGATCTACAACGGATACTGGTTCAGTCCGGAGCGCACGCTGTTGCAGCAACTGATCGATGCATCGCAGGCGCCCGTCAACGGTCGCGTGCGTCTCAAGCTGTACAAGGGGAACGTCATCTGTATCGGACGCTCGTCGCCGGACGACTCGCTGTTCGACTCGAAGGTCGCCACGTTCGACGACGACGCGGGCGCCTACGATCAAAAGGACGCGGCGGGCTTCATCAAGCTGAATGCGTTGCGCATGCGCATTGCCGCAAAGCGCGGACGACGCTGACGCAGCGGTCAGCGCGAGCGGCCGATCACTTCATCCGGCCCACGACAAGCCGATGTCCTGATGGCGGCCGCCAGCGATCCGGAAGCCGATGATGTTGCCAAACGATCGCGGGTGCGAGGGTCGGTCCATGCGAAAGATCTTGTCGGCATGCGGCCTACCCGCTTCTCTCCACGCGTCTGCTACAGCCGCTCGTCGGTGACGTGGCGGGCGCGTCCCGTCGTGCGACATGCCTGAGCTGCCCGACGTGGTCGTTTATTGCGAGGCGGTGGAGGCTCGCGTCCGAGGGCAACCGCTCGCGGGCGCGCGGGTCGTCAACCCGTTCGTGCTGCGTACGGTCGAGCCGCCGCTCGCAGATCTTGTCGGCAAGCGGGTTGACGGCGTGCGCCGGCTCGGAAAACGCATCGTTCTCGACTTCGAGGACGATCTGCACCTTGTCATTCATTTGATGATCGCGGGCCGGCTGCGCTGGCTCACGAAGGACAGGAAGCCTCCCGGACGCATCACGCTTGCGCTGTTCGACTTTCCCGACGGGACCCTCGCGTTAACGGAGGCCGGCACGAAAAGGCGCGCCTCCGTCCACGTCGTGCAGGGGCAGGAAGCGCTGGTTGCTCACGCCACGGACGCCCTCGACGTGGCGGATGCGGACGAAGCGACGTTCGCGGCGCGAATGCGTGTCGAGAATCACACGTTGAAGCGCGCGTTGACCGACCCGCACATCCTGAGTGGCATCGGCAACGCGTACTCGGACGAAATCCTCCATCGCGCGAGGCTATCTCCGCTCGCGCACACGGCGAAGCTCGACGACGCGCAGATGGCGCGCCTGCATCTCGCCACCCGCGAAGTGCTGCGCGAGTGGACCGACCGGCTGAGGTCGGAAGCGGGTGACGCTTTTCCCGAGAAGGTGACCGCGTTTCGTCGCGAGATGGCCGTTCACGGCAAGTTCCGCGAGCCGTGCCCCGTCTGCGGCACGGCCGTGCAGCGGATCGTCTACGCGGAGAACGAATGCAACTACTGCCCGGCTTGCCAGACGGGCGGCGTTATCCTCGCGGACCGCGCGCTGTCGAGGCTCCTGCACAAGAGCTTTCCGCGCAAGGCCTGAGCCAGCTTGGATGTTAGAAGCCGACGCGCGCGCGACGGCCGCACAACTTGCGGCTATCGACATCTTCGGGCACGAGGTAGTCGCGGCCGGCGAGCTTGGCCGTGCCGAACGCATCGAGCAGCAGCTTCCGCATGTCGCGCGGTGGAATCGTCGCAAGCTTCTCGAGCACGCTTTCGGACGGCTCCGCCGAGAACGTCCAGCGATGCGAATCGAGCAGGTCGCGGTACACGGCGAGCGCAATGCGGCGCGAGCCTTGCGCGTCAGGTCGGTCGATTTCGTAGACGTTCATCCGGTTCAGAATCGGCTCGGGGATCGCGCTTTCGTCGTTCGCCGTCGCGACCCACAGGATGTGCGAGGCATCCATGTCTACGTCGATGAATTCGTCCTTGAAGTGCAGTGCGGTATCGCGTTCGAGCAGCAAGTAGAGGGCGCCCATCGGGTCGTAGCGGGCATCGCCCCCGGCCTTGTCGACTTCATCGAGCACGACGACAGGATTCGCGTATTCGCCTTCGATCAACGTCTGCGCAACCTTGCCCGGTCGCGCGTTGTGCCACTGGGCGGATGCGCCGGTCAACACCCACCCGGCGGTGATGGAGCTCATCGAAACGAACTCGAAGCCCGTGGCGAGCGCCTGCGCAAGCCGCTTGGCGAAATATGTCTTGCCGAGTCCCGGCTCACCGAGCAGCAACATCGGAAGGAACTGGACCGCTTCATTGCCTGCGACCGCGAGCGCGAGGTACTTGCGCAAATCGTCGATCACCGCGTGGAAGTTGGGCGAAGCGTCGTAGAGCTCGTCGACGGCGGCGGCCGTCGACGGCTTGATGATGTATCGCGAGCCGCCGAGCTCGCGCATCCGGTCGTACCAGCTCTTCAGGCCTTCGTTGCGCTTGGCCGCGCCATCCTCGAGCGCGCGGTCGACCTCTGCCACGGAATAGATCGCCTGCAGATCCGCCAGCGGGATCAACGTCTCCATAGAAGCTGAAACCTCCGATCAGTCGACAGACGCATCAAACATGCCACATTTCCCAAACCCGCATAAGGTCTTGCCGATCGGGCGTCGCTCGACAAGGGAATCGCGTGGCAGAGTCGCGACAGCCCGGATCGTGATCGGCAGCCCCCGCGCCGACCGCCGGTGACGCCACTGCGCGGCGACGGCCGCGTTACCCATGCGCATGCAGCGAAGAGTTTGCCGCGCGGAAGCACCCGTGCTAGCGTCCGGTCCGTCAGATTCTCTCGCGTCTGCCAACCGGCGCGCAACGCATTTCCTCCTCCCGCAAACGAGGTCGCCCATGCCGTCGTTCGACATCGTCTCCGAAGTCAACCAGGTTGAAGTCCGCAACGCCGTGGACCAAGCGAACAAGGAGATCGGAACCCGATTCGATTTCAAGGGGTCGGATGCCCGCGCCGAATACGACGGCAAGGTTCTGACGCTGTTCGGGGACGACGACTTCAAGTTGAAGCAGGTCACCGACATTGTCGTCGGGAAACTCACGAAGCGGCAGGTCGACATCCGGGCCCTCAAGTACGGGACTGTGGAAAGAATTGCCGGCAACAAGGTGAAGCAGGTCGTCACGGTGCGCACCGGCGTCGAGCAGGAGCTTGCGAAGAAGATCGTCAAGCTGCTGAAGGACAGCAAGCTCAAGGTGCAAGGATCGATTCAGGGCGACGCGATCCGCGTGTCGGGCGCCAAGAAGGATGTGCTGCAGGAGGCGATTGCGCTCACCCGCAAGTCGATCACCGACTTCCCGCTGCAGTATCAGAACTTTCGCGACTGAACGCGCACGCTTCGTATCAGGCGAAATCGGCCCGCAACGCCGCACGCACCGGTTCCGGAAGCGCCAGGATTTCCGTCCGGTAGTGCGGATGATCGATTCCGAGCGCCACCTCGCTCTCCGCCTTGAACGCGGCGATCATCGAAGGCGTCAGCTCGAAACGGACAAAGTGCACGGCAGCGGTCTTGTCTTCGTTTTCCCGCTCGAGATCCTCGTCGGCGACCGCGCGCACGCTCGGATACCCTTCCACGCGCAGCCATACGGCCTCTTCGATGCCCTTGAGCTGCGCCAGCGCGGCACGCCTCTCGTCGACGTCCTCGTACTCGATCAGCATCGTCGCCTTCAGGTTGGTGCCGTCGGGGACGAGCGGGTTGTAGGCGTCGAGCTCATCCTGGATGCCTGCCTCCTCGAACGTCTTCTCGATCCGCAGCATCTCCTGGATCTGGTAGCGAATCGTGAGCTCGTCCTCGAAGAGCAGGGTCACGTGATCGCCGAGATGCACGGTGCGGTCTCGCTTGTGCGCAAGCACACGTGCGCGAAAGGCATTGCGCTCGCGCGCGTACGCTTCGAGCGTCATCAGGCTGTCGCGGGTGATCCTCGGCACGCTTGGATGTTCTCCCTGGTTCACTCGAGGCCGCAGGCGATGCAAAGCAGGGTGAGCGGATGCGCCTTGCGCGCCTTGACTGCACCATGCGCCTCGGTGATGCCCTGCTCTATCCGTCGGCCCGCGATCGGGCAGTCGGAGCTGATGTAGTCGGGTTCGGCGTCGGCCATCCGCGCGAACACCGGCTTGCCGATCTTCATCGAGTCCGCGTAGAACTCGCGCTTGACGCCGAACGTGCCGTCGTGTCCCGCGCACCGCTCGACGGTCGTGACCTTCGTGCCCGGAATCCACTCGAGTGCCTCGCGCGTCTTCTGGCCGACGTTCTGCACCCTGGAATGACAGGGGATGTGGTAGCTCACATTGCCGAGAACGCGCTTGAATGTCTTGTCCAGCAAGCCGTCACGGTCGCGCAGCACGAAGTACTCGAACGGATCGAACATGGCGTTCGAAACCGCTTCCACGTCCGCGCTTTCCGGAAACAGCAACGGCAACTCCTGCTTGAACATCAGCGTGCACGACGGCACCGGCGTGAGGATCGCGTAGCCGTCGCGGGCGAGCGGCGCAAGCACCGGCAGGTTCTTTTTCTTGAGCGCTTCGACGCTCGCAAGATCGCCGATCTCGAGCTTGGGCATGCCGCAGCACACTTCGCTGCTCGCGAGCGTGTACGGTATCTGGAAGTGCGTCAGCAGTTTGACGAGATCGTGCCCGAGGCCCGGCTCGTTGTAGTTGACGTAGCACGTGGAGAAGATGGCCACCTTCCCCGGCGTGCGCTTGCCGTCGCGCACGGGCCAATGCAGCGAAGGCGGCACGTCGGTCCGGAAGCGCGTCGATGCGTACGGGGGCAACCAGGCCTCCTCCGCAACCCCGAGCACACTGTGCATGATCCTGCGCACCGCCGGCGTGGCATTCGCCTTGTTCACGGCCTGGACGATCACGGGGATCGTCGCGAGCTTGCCGACCGCATCCGTGCTGGTAAGCAAGCGATCGCGGGGAGGCACCGGACGGTTCCGGAACCGGTACGCCTTCGCCCGCAGCATCAGGTGTGGAAAGTCCACGTTCCACGGATGCGGTGGGACATAGGGGCACTTCGTCATGTAGCAGACGTCGCACAGATAGCACTGGTCGACGACTTTCCAGTAGTCCTCCTTGGCCACGCCGTCGATTTCCATCGTCTCGCTCTCGTCGACGAGATCGAAGAGCGTCGGGAACGCGCCGCAAAGCGAGACGCAGCGTCGACAGCCGTGACAGATGTCGAAGATCCGTTCCTGCTCGGCGTAGAGTGCCGCTTCGTCGTAGAACTCGGGATTGCGCCAGTCGAGTGCATGACGCGTGGGCGCCTGCAAGTTGCCCTCTCGAAGTCCCGCTGCATTAGCCAGCGAAGAGGACGGCCCTCGCTCGGCCGTCGCGGTGCCCCGCGGACTTTCATCCGCGCCGACACCGTCGACGCCGGCTCGCGCCTTCTCCGTCTCGCCCGGGGCGCTCGTTCCGGAAACGGCTTCGCCGGGCTGGGGCAAGGTCATGCCTGGTAGGGGCCGATGTCAGTCGGCGAGCGAATCGAGCGCCTTCTGGAAACGGTTGGCGTGCGAGCGCTCCGCCTTCGCGAGCGTTTCGAACCAGTCGGCGATCTCCTCAAAGCCCTCCCCTCGCGCAGCCTTGGCCATGCCCGGATACATGTCGGTGTACTCGTGCGTCTCACCGGCGACGGCAGCCTTCAGGTTGTCGCGGCTCGCGCCAATAGGCAGGTCGGTGGCCGGATCGCCGATGGTCGAGAGGTAATCGAGGTGTCCGTGCGCGTGACCGGTCTCACCCTCGGCAGTCGAGCGGAACAGCGCCGCCACGTCGTTCTGTCCTTCGACATCGGCCTTGCTCGCGAAGTAGAGATAGCGGCGATTCGCCTGCGATTCGCCGGCAAACGCAGCCTTCAGATTGTCGTGCGTTTTCGTGCCTTTCAGGGATTTCATGGGGACTCCTTCGTAGAAGTGTTGCAAACCCCGCATTGGCGGGCGACGAGGCTCCGGAGCGTCCAATTGGCGCCGCCGACCGCCTCATTTTCAAGAGCCGGCCGCTCCGTGTCCAATCGACTATGACAATTCCGTCGATAGAAGGTGCTTATGACACTTCGCCTGGGCGCGCGATAGGCAAGCGTCGGCGGCTCGAATGGAATCAGTCGATGAGTTCGTATGCGGGGAGCGTCAGGAACTCGACGAACGTGTCGTTCTCGACGAGGTCACGGAAGATGCGCGCCGCATCGTCGTATCGGCCCTCGCCGTACGACGGCCCGAGGAGCGTGCGGATCTTGTCGACCTCCTGCGGAATGAACACACCGACGAGTTCCTTGGTGACCTTGCGTCCATCGTCGAGCACGCCCTTCGGTGAGCGGATCCATTGCCACACCTGTGAGCGGGAAATCTCGGCCGTCGCCGCGTCTTCCATCAGGTTGAAGATCGGCACGGCGCCTTGCCCCGCGAGCCACGCGCCGATGTACTGGATGGCAACGTTGATGTTGAGACGCAGTCCCTTCTCGGTGATCGGCTTCTCCGGTTCGAAGCGAAGCAGGTCGGCGGCGCCTGCGTGCACGTCGTCGCGGCGCTTCGCGGAGATCTGATTGGGCGTCGGCATCAGCCGGTCGAACGCTTCCTTCGCGACCGGCACGAGGCCCGGATGCGCCACCCACGTGCCGTCGTGCCCGTACGTTGCCTCGCGCTCCTTGTCGGCCTTGACCTTGGCGAATGCTTCCGCGTTTGCGGCTTCGTCGTTCTTGACGGGGATCTGGGCTGCCATTCCGCCCATCGCATGTATCGTGCGGCGGTGGCACGTCTTGATGAGCAGTTCCGCGTAGCTCTTCATGAAGTGCGTCGTCATCGTGACGAGCGCCCGGTCGGCGAGGCAGAAGTCGCGGTTGCTGCGGAATTTCTTGATGCAGCTGAAGATGTAGTCCCAGCGACCCGCGTTGAGCCCCGCCGAATGGTGGCGCAGCTCGAACAGGATCTCGTCCATTTCGAAGGCGGCGAGGATGGTTTCGATCAGCACCGTCGCCTTGATCGTGCCGCGCGGAATGCCGAGGTCGTCCTGCGCCATGACGAAGATGTCGTTCCAAAGCCGCGCCTCGAGATGGCTCTCGAGCTTCGGCAGGTAGAAATACGGACCGCTGCCGCGCGCGACCAGTTCCTTGGCATTGTGGAAGACGTAGAGCGCGAAATCGAAGATCCCGCCCGAGATCGGCTCGCCGTCGACGAGCATGTGCTTCTCGGGCAGATGCCACCCGCGCGGGCGCACGAACAGCGTCGCCGTGCGCTCGTTCAGGCGGTACGATTTGCCCTCCGGCGAAACGTAGTCGATCCGCCGCCGGATCGCGTCGCGCAGGTTGATCTGGCCCTGGACGTTGTTCTCCCAGCGCGGCGTGTTCGCATCCTCGAAATCCG
>JBKPOL010000417.1:0-4473 GCA_046733075.1 Pseudomonadota bacterium
GCGCCGACCACGCTCGGCAGGATCGCGCGCTCATCCGCCCCCTATGCGGTCGCGATTTCGCTCCTGTGCTTCATTCTCTACGCGTTCCCGGGTCTCGCGCTGTGGCTTCCGGCAACGATGAAAGAGTGACGATGCGCAGTAAGGCGGAACGTCCTCCCAACACCAACGCGGCCCAAAGCGGTCAACGCGACGCGGTATCGCGGGTTCCGGCGTCGGACGTCATTGATCTGCGGAGCGACTTTCTTGCGCATGGCACGGCCGCGATGTCGGAAGCGGGGGCGCGGGCTGCGCGCGAGCCCCACCGCTTCGGGCTGCGCGAGGATCCATACCAGGCTGCGTTGGAGCGACGCATCGCGGAGATGACCGCGCACGAGGACGCGCTCGTCTTTCCCACGTGCACGATGGCGAACCTCGTCGGGATCATGCTCGGCGCGGCGCCCGGCACGCGCGTGTTGACGCACGAGAACGCGCACGTCATCACGTCGGAAGCCGGCGGCGCGGCCGCATTCGCCGGCGTGCAGCTCGTCCCGCTTGCCGGGGATCCACGCAATGCCAACGCCGAGCAATGGCGCGCTGCCGCCGCCGATGGCGATGCGCAGAAGCCGACGACTGCGCTCTTCGTGCTGGAGAACACGCACAACCGCGCAGGAGGCTTGGCGTTGTCCGCGACCTACACAAATGCCGTGCTCGCCGTTGCGCGGGAGCGCGGCATCCGCATGCACCTGGACGGCTCGCGGCTGTTCCATGCGGCGGCGGCGTTCGGAACGACGATCGCCACGTTGGCGAAGGGATTCGATACGGTGTCGTTGAGCCTGAACAAGGGTTTCGGTGCGCCGCTTGCCGCGGTCCTTGCGGGGTCGCGCGAGAACATCGCGCGCGCCCTGACCCTTCGGCAGCGGCTCGGCGGCGGCATTCGCCCCACAGGACCCGCGGCAGCGGCAACGCTCGCCGCCCTCGATGACCTCGCGCACTTCACCGACGTGCAGCGACTCGCGCGCCGCCTCGCCGAGGGTCTGGCGTCGCTCCCCGGCGTGCGGATCGATCTGCCCACGCCCGCCACGAACATCGTCGTCGTCGAGCTCACCGGCGATCGGGCGTCCGGGCTCGATGCACAAGCACGCCTCGCCGAGCGAGGCCTCCTCGCGCTGCCGTTCGGCGCCGCACGCCTGCGCCTCGTGACTTACCGCGGTCTGACGGAGGCCCAGATCGACCGCGCGATTGCAATCGCAGCGGAGGCATTGGCGACCGCATGAAGCGCAACAGGAACGACGGATGACGCAGAGCGCGCTTCCCTACCGCATCGGGGTCGACATCGGCGGAACGTTCACCGATTTCGCGCTGTTCGACGACCGCTCGCGCAACATCCTGACGCACAAGGTGCTGACCACGCCGGCGGATCCCGCACAAGCCGTGATCGAAGGCGTCGCTGCAGTTGCGCAGATGGCTGGTATCGCGACGAGTGACGTCGCGATGGTCGTGCATGGAACCACGCTCATCACCAATGCGGTCATCGAACGCAAGGGAACGCCGACGGCCATGATCGTCACGCGCGGATTCCGCGACGTGCTCGACATCGGCCTCGAATCGCGTTACGACCTCTTCGACCTGCGCATCCGCTTCCCTTCGCCGGTGGTCCCACGACACCTGCGCTTCGAAGTCGACGAACGCGTGAAGTGGGACGGAACGGTGTTATCCGGGCTCGCGTTCGACGGCCTTGCCGAGCGGCTGGTCGCCGCGATCGAGCGTCAACATATCGCTGCGGTCGCCGTATGCCTGTTGCACTCGTATGCGAACCCGACGCATGAGCATGCAATCGCCGACTGGCTCGCGACCAGGTTCCCCGCGCTCAAGGTATCGCTGTCGTCGGTCGTATTTCCGTTCATGCGCGAATATCAGCGGTGGATGAGCGCGTGCATCAACGCCTACGTCCAGCCGGTGGTCGACGCTTACCTCGACCGTCTCGACCGCGGCCTGGCCGGCCTCGGCTTTCGCGGCAGCTTCCTCGTCATGAGCTCGAGCGGGAGCACGCTGACGCCCGAGCTCGCTCGGCGCTTCCCGGTCCGCCTGCTCGAGTCCGGGCCGGCAGCGGGTGCGCTGATGGCAGCGCGGCACGCGCGGGATCTCGGGATGCCGCAGATCCTTTCGTTCGACATGGGCGGCACGACCGCCAAGGGCTGCATGATTCGCGATAACGTGCCGCTCAAGCGCTACGAGCTCGAGGTTGCGCGTGTCCACGAGTTCAAGCGCGGCAGCGGCCTGCCGGTGAAGATCCCGGTCATCGACATGATCGAGATCGGCGCGGGCGGAGGAAGCCTCGCGCAACGTGACGAGCGCGGCGTCATCGGCGTCGGCCCGCAAAGCGCGGGCGCCGATCCCGGCCCTGCGTGCTACGGACGTGGCGGCACTAAACCGACGCTGACCGACGCGAATCTGTTGCTCGGCTACCTCGATTCGGCGTCGTTCCTCGGCGGTCGCATGCAGCTCGACCGCGCTGCCGCGCTCGATGCGATCACACGAGAAATCGCGCGACCGCTCGGCGTCACGTCGCAGAAGGCGGCATGGGGGATCCACGAAGTCATCAACGAGGACGTCGCCAAGGCCTTCCGCGTCCACGCTTCCGAACGTGGCGTCGACTATCGCCGCTGCAGCATGGTCGTGTTCGGCGGCTCCGGTCCGGTGCACGGCAGCCGCATCGCGCGGAAGCTGCGGATACCGCGCGTGGTTTGTCCTGCCGGCGCGGGCGTGATGTCCGCGTTCGGCCTGCTCGCAAGCCCGCTCGGCTTCGAGCAGGTGCAATCGCTGCGCGTCGATCTCGCCTCGCTCACTGCGCAGCATTTCGCGGACATCGTCTCATCGCTGCTCGAAGGCGTGAAGGCGAACGTGCGTGAAGCGGGCGTCGCCGAAGCGGACTGTCGCGTGCAGCTCAAGGTCGATATGCGCTACGTGGGCCAGGGCTACGAGGTCGAAGTTGCGCTGCCCGGTACGGATGCCGATCACGCGCTCGCCGCCATGCCGGGCGCGTTCGCGCGCGAGTACGCCGCGGTGTTCGGGACGAGCTTCGCGGAGTGGGCGGTCGAGGTCGTCGCGTGGAAGGTGGAGGTTACCGGACCCGTTCCCGGCGAAGGCACCGCCTACCGCCTTCGGCATTCGAATGCCGGCGGGCCCGCGTTGCGCGGGCGCCGCGCCGCCTACTTTCCCGAGGCGGGCGGGAGCATCGACTGTCCGGTCTATGCCCGCAATGCGCTCGCCGTCAACGATCGCGTCAATGGCCCCGCGCTGGTCGAAGAGGCCGAGTCGACATGCGTGCTGGTCCCTGGCGACCGCGCGCACATCGATCCTCATCGCAATCTCGTCGTCGAAATCGAGACGCCATGACTCCGCACCGGCAACCCAGAACGCGCGGCATCGACATTCACTCATCCTGACCATGGCCTACGACCCGATCGCGCTCGGAATCCAGTGGGACCGGCTGATCTCGATCGCCGACGAGATCATCAACACGCTCGTGCGCACCTCGTTCTCGACCAACGTTCGCGAGAGCTACGACCTGTCATGCGTCGTGTTCGACGCGCGCGGGCGCTCGATTGCGCAAGGCAGCTACAGCGTCCCCTCCTTCACGGGGACTGCGCCCGCAACGCTCCAGGCGATGCTGAAGCGGTTTCCGCGCGAGTCATTGCACCCGGGCGACGTCGTCGTCACCAACGATCCGTGGATCGGGACCGGACACCTATTCGACATCAACGTGATGCAGCCGGTGTTTCGCGAGCGCGAGCTCGTTGGCTACACGATGAGCATCACGCACCTTCCGGACATTGGCGGCGCCGGCTTTTCCGCGATGGCGCGCGAAGTCTACGAGGAAGGCTTGCGGATACCGGTTGCCAAGCTCGTGCGGGCGGGAACGCTTGACGAGGCCCTGCTCGAGCTCGTCCGCACGAACGTCCGCGTGCCCGAGCAGACGATCGGGGACCTGCTCGCGAACGTCGCATGCACGTCGGTCGGTGCGCGCATGCTGTGCGAGTTCATGGACGAATACCGGCTCGCAAGCCTCGAGCCCCTGGCCGATGCGATCCTCCAGCAATCCGAGCGCGCGATGCGCGACGAGCTGCGCCGGCTGCCGCAGGGCATCTATCGCGGCGCGATCGACCTCGAAGGCCGCGACGAGGCGCTGCACCTCGCGTGCGCCATCGAAATCGCCGATGGCGAAGCTCGCGCCGATTTCACCGGCTCGAGCGCCGCGATCCGCTCGGCGATCAACGTTCCGCTCTGCTACACGCGCGCGATGACGTGTTATGCGATCAAGGTGTTGACGACGCCGCGCATTCCGAACAACGAAGGATCGGTGCAGCCCGTGCACGCCACGGCGCCCGCCGGATGCATTCTCAACGCCGTGCCGCCGTCGCCAACCGGGGGACGCCATATCGTCGGACACTTCATCGTGCCGATGATTTTCGGCGCGCTCGCGGACGCCATGCC
>JBKPOL010000418.1:0-5441 GCA_046733075.1 Pseudomonadota bacterium
CGGCGCAAGCACCAGTTCGCCGCGCACGCGCTGCTCGAAAGCGACCGGCGACATGCCTTGCGCTGCAAGCACCTGCCGATACTTGTCGGCCGAGAACTTTCCATCCTCCTGGAACGGCGGCAGGCCTGCGATGAACTGCTGAAGCTGCGTGTCGCTCACGCGAAAGCGGTCGGCGCGCGCCCGGTTTTCGAGCAGGCGCTGGTTCACGAGCTGGTCGACGAGCGCGTACCGCACTTCCGGACTGTCGAGCATCGCCGGATCGAAGTTCCCGCCGAGCGCCTGGCGCATACGCTGCTGCTGCTCGCGCAGCGTGTCATCGAACTCCGCCTGGGAGATCTTTCTGCCGTCGACCGTCGCAACCGTCTGGACGCTGTCGCCGCGGTTGAAATAGAAGTCGACGCCGAAGAACGCGAATGGAAGCGTGATGAGCGCAAGGATCCCCTGCGCGATGTGCTTGTGCCTATGGAGCAGATCGAACATGGCGGTATGAAATCTCGGTGCCCTGACGAAAATGAAAAAGGGCGAACTCGCGTTCACCCTTGGATTGAAGTTGGCGGAGTGGACGGGACTCGAACCCGCGACCCCCGGCGTGACAGGCCGGTATTCTAACCAACTGAACTACCACTCCGGTGCTTCCGCGCAAGAGCGCCGCGTCGTGCCGGCTCTCTACGTCACCCCATCGATCCGTGCGAACGCGGCCGGCTATGGTGGGTGCTGACGGGCTCGAACCGCCGACATTCGCCTTGTAAGGGCGACGCTCTACCAGCTGAGCTAAGCACCCAAAACCACGCAAGCGAAACGCGCTAGTTTAGCGCATCCTTCAACGCTTTTCCAGCGCGGAACTTCGGCACCTTGCCACCCTGGATCTCGATTGCATCGCCGGTGCGTGGATTGCGGCCTGCGCGCGGGCTGCGCTTGCCGACGTAGAAGGAACCGAATCCCACGAGTGTCACGATGTCGCCCTGTCGCAATGATGTCTTGATGGCACCCACCGTCGCATCCAGCGCGCGTCCAGCGGCGGCTTTGGAGATGTCGGCATGGCGGGCGATCGCGTCGATCATTTCGGATTTGTTCACGAAGCATCCTTTCAGGAAACCTGCATGCGATTCCGCTAAGTGCAAGCGCGGAATCGGGAAACGAGAGGCGCGTTGATGATGACGCGCGAAGTATCGCGCTTTATAGCGCTCGCGTTTTCCGGGTGTCAAGACTCTCGCGACATTCGTTCGTGCAGATCGTCGCGAGTGCGTGCATAAGAAAAACGGCGGGCAACGCATGCCCGCCGTGTGTTCTCGCAGTGCGAGACATTCGTCAGTGCTTGATTACCGCGCTCTTGTCATCGGCTGCCGGAGTCGGTGGCACTGATGCCTCGGTCTTGTCGGTCTCGTCGGCGATCGGCGCCGGCTGGCGCTCGAGCGCGCGCTCGAGCACCTGCTCGATCCAGCGCACCGGATGAATGTCGAGACGATTCTTGATTTCGTCGGGAATCTCGACGAGGTCCTTCACGTTCTCTTCCGGTATCAACACCGTCTTGATGCCGCCACGACCTGCCGCAAGCAGCTTCTCCTTCAATCCGCCGATCGGCAGCACTTCACCGCGCAACGTGATCTCGCCCGTCATCGCCACATCGCAGCGCACCGGAATGCCGGTGAGCGTCGACACCATCGACGTCGCGATCGCCGTGCCAGCGGAGGGTCCGTCCTTCGGCGTCGCACCTTCGGGAAGGTGGATGTGCAAATCGGTCTTCGTGTAGAACTCCGCCGGAATGCCGAGCTGCTTCGAGCGATGGCGCACAACGGAAAGCGCTGCCGCGATCGACTCGTTCATCACGTCGCCAAGCTTGCCGGTGGACGTCGTCTTGCCCTTGCCCGGCAGCGCGACCGATTCGATCGTCAGCAGATCGCCGCCGACCTCGGTCCACGCAAGACCCGTGACTTGACCCACCTGGTTCTTGCGCTCGGCGATACCGTACGTGTAGCGGCGAACACCCAGATACTTGTCCAGGTTCTTCGAGTTGACGTCGACCGGGCCCCGCCCCTTGCGCGCCTTGCCTTCACTTTGCTTCAGAAGCAGGCTCTTCACGACCTTGCGGCAAATCTTGCTGATGTCGCGCTCGAGGCTCCGCACGCCGGCTTCGCGTGTGTAGTAGCGCACGATGTCGCGCAGCGCGCTCTCGGCAACGTGCAGCTCCTCGGGCTTCAGGCCGTTGTGTTTGATCTGCTTCGGCAACAGGTACTGCTTCGCAATCGCGATCTTCTCGTCCTCGGTGTAACCCGAAAGCCGGATCACTTCCATCCGATCGAGCAGCGGCGCCGGAATGTTCATCGTGTTCGCCGTCGCGACGAACATCACGTCGGACAAATCGTACTCGACCTCGACATAGTGATCGACGAACGTGTTGTTCTGCTCGGGATCGAGCACCTCGAGCAGCGCCGACGACGGATCGCCGCGGAAATCCTGTCCCATCTTGTCGACTTCGTCGAGCAGGAACAGCGGATTGCGCACCGCAACCTTCGTCATGTTCTGCAGGATCTTGCCTGGCATGGATCCAATGTAGGTCCGCCGATGACCGCGGATCTCCGCTTCGTCGCGCACGCCGCCAAGACTCATCCGCACGAACTTCCGGCCGGTAGCTTTCGCGACGGACTGCCCAAGCGACGTCTTGCCGACGCCCGGCGGACCGACCAGACAGAGGATCGGCGCCTTCAACCGATCGACGCGTTGCTGTACCGCAAGGTATTCGACGATCCGCTCCTTGACCTTCTCGAGGCCGTAATGATCGGCATCGAGCACTTTGACCGCGTGCGCGAGATCCTTGCTGATCTTGCTTTTCTTGCGCCACGGCAGGCCGAGCAGCGTGTCGATGTAATTGCGCACGACGGTCGCTTCCGCGGACATCGGCGACATCATGCGCAGCTTCTTGAGCTCCGCCATCGCCTTGCCCTCGGCTTCGCGCGACATCTTCGCGCCCTTGATCTTCTTTTCCATCTCCTCGAGATCGGCGTTCTCGTCGCCCTCGCCGAGCTCCTTCTGGATCGCCTTGACCTGCTCGTTCAGGTAGTACTCGCGCTGGCTCTTCTCCATCTGGCGCTTGACGCGTCCGCGGATGCGCTTTTCGACCTGCAGGATGTCGACCTCGCCTTCGAGGACACCCAGCAGGTGCTCAAGACGCTTGCCGACGTCGCTCATTTCGAGGATCTGCTGCTTCTGTTCGAGCTTGAGCGGCAGATGTGCGGCAATCGCGTCCGCCAATCGGCCGCCATCGTCGATGCCCGACATCGACGTCAAGATCTCGGGCGGAATCTTCTTGTTCAGCTTGACGTACTGGTCGAACTGAGTGAGGAGCGCCCGGCGCATCGCTTCGACTTCATGTGCAGTTCCCGGCTCGCCGGGAATCGGCTGCGCACGCGCGGCGAGATAGTCCGCGTGCTCCTCGATGCTGCGAATTTGCGCGCGCTGCGTGCCCTCGACCAGCACCTTCACGGTCCCGTCAGGCAACTTGAGCATCTGCAGCACGGTGGCAACGCTGCCGATGTCGTAAAGGTCCTCGGCAGCCGGATCGTCCTTCGCGGCCTGCTTCTGCGCAACGAGGAGGATGTGCTTGCCGGCATCCATCGCGACGTCCAGCGCCTTGATCGATTTCGGGCGCCCGACGAAAAGGGGGATGACCATGTGGGGGAACACGACCACGTCGCGAAGCGGCAGGAGCGGCAGCGTCGTCACGTCGGTCGTCGGGGAGGTGTCGTTGGGCATGCGTGCCTCAAGTGGGAACTCAACGGTCAAAATGGGGCCGTGGGACGGCGCTGTCAAGCTGACAGGGTACCGCTGAATACCCCTGTCCCCGTGTGGAGTTAAAACAAGGCCCCCTGCAAACAGCGCGCCACACCCTGTTGACAACAGCACGATAATCGCCGGCAGGCCGTGCCGCCGGGGACTTCCGGCGGTCATGCAATGCGTGCGGGTGTTGCGGCGGCGGCGGGAAGCGCCGCCGAGCGGCAGATTGCGTTACTTGGCGGCAGCCGCGACCTTTGGCGTGTCCGCGAACATCAAAAGCGGCTTGCCGTCGTTCGTGATCGTCGATTCATCGACGACGACGCGGGCCAGGTTGGAGAGCGAAGGCAGGTCGTACATGACGTCGAGCAGCACCTGCTCAAGGATGGAGCGCAGCCCCCGCGCCCCGGTCTTCCGCGCGAGCGCCTTCCGTGCGATGGCGCGAAGCGCGAGCTCCCGGATTTCGAGCTCGACGCCCTCCATCCGGAACATCTTGTGGTATTGCTTGATCAACGCGTTCTTCGGCTCGACCAGGATCTGGATGAGCGCGGCTTCGTCGAGCTCGTCGAGCGTCGCGACGACCGGCAGGCGGCCGACGAATTCCGGGATCAGGCCGAACTTGATCAGGTCCTCGGGCTCGGTGCCGCGCAGCAGGATCGTCATGCTGCGGCGGTCGTCGGGCGAGGCGACCTCGGCGCCGAAGCCGATGCCCGTCTTCGCCGTACGCTGACGGATGATCTTTTCGAGGCCGTCGAACGCCCCGCCGCACACGAACAGGATGTTGGTCGTGTCGACCTGGACGAATTCCTGGTTCGGATGCTTGCGGCCACCCTGCGGAGGAACGCTCGCGATCGTGCCTTCGATCAACTTGAGAAGCGCCTGCTGGACGCCCTCGCCCGACACATCGCGGGTGATCGACGGGTTGTCGCTCTTCCGGGAGATCTTGTCGATCTCGTCAATGTAGACGATGCCGCGCTGCGCCTTCTCGATGTCGTAGTCGCATTTCTGCAGCAGCTTCTGGATGATGTTCTCGACGTCCTCGCCGACGTAGCCGGCTTCCGTCAGCGTGGTGGCATCGGCGATGACGAACGGCACGTCGAGCAGTCTCGCGAGCGTCTGCGCGAGGAGCGTCTTGCCCGAGCCCGTCGGGCCGATCAGCAGGATGTTCGACTTCGCGAGCTCGACCTCGTCGTCCTTCGTCCCCGATTCGAGCCGCTTGTAGTGGTTGTAGACGGCGACCGAAAGGATCTTCTTCGCCGGCTCCTGGCCGATCACATATTGATCAAGGATCTGGCGGATCTCGTGCGGCGTTGGAAGCTTGCTGCGATCAGCGCGCGCGGTCTCGCCGCCCGTGCCCTCCTCGCGGATGATGTCGTTGCAAAGCTCGATGCATTCATCGCAGATGAATACCGACGGGCCAGCGATGAGCTTGCGGACCTCGTGCTGACTCTTGCCGCAGAACGAGCAGTAAAGGAGCTTGTCGCCCGAAGAGGATTTGTCCGCCATTAAACCGCCTACGCAGCGTACGTGCGACCGACTTTACTCGGTTACGGTCCTTTTTTGCAAGACTTTATCGACAATCCCGTACTCCTTCGCCTGCTCGGCGGTCAGGAAGTTGTCGCGCTCGGTATCGCGCGCGATTTGCTCCACTGGCTTGCCCGTATGCCGCGCCA
>JBKPOL010000419.1:0-2479 GCA_046733075.1 Pseudomonadota bacterium
GCCAAGCACCGCCCTGCCGCGTTAACTGGCCGCGTCGAGCGCACGCTCGATACGTCGCGCGAAGACGACCATCTCCTTTTCCGCCTGGCGGTCGCCCTTCCGCTTCGCGACCTCGATGCCCGCGCGATACGCGGCGAGCGCGTCCTGCGGCCGCCCGGTCTCCTGCAACGCCCTTCCGTACAGCTTCCACGCTGCGGTGAATTCGGCGTCGAGCGCAACGGCCTTGGCGAGCGCCTCCACGGACGCGGCCCAATCGTTCACCTTCGCGTATTCGTTGCCGATGGAAAAGCGCAGCAGGGCACTGTCTTTGCCCGTCGCGAGCATCCGCTCGAAGCTTGCGAGCGCGGCACTTTTCGGTGCCCGCGCGACGTCGCGGTCGGGGCTCTCCGTCATCGGTGAATGAACTCGCCGGTTTCGCAGTCCACACGGCGCAGCGGATAGATGACGCGACGATCGCTGCCGCTCACCGAGCCCTCGATCGTCTGGTAGAGCCACCCCTCGATGCCGCGGCGATAGATGAGTCGCGCGGGAAATGCATCGGCCGTATTCGCGAACGTGAAGACCGTGTCCTTGTCGTCGGTCGTCGTGCCGGCAAGTCGAAACGACGACTGCTTGAGGTCACCCGAGAATTGGGTGAAGTAGACGCCGTCTGCGCGCGGCTCCATGCGCAGGAACTCGTAATCCTGCATGCGGCCGCGCAGCACCGATTGTCCGGCTCCGATCATCAGCCCGCCGCGCAGCGGCAGCCACTGCTCGCGGAACTCGCGCTGGTTCACGCTGCCCTGCCAGCATCCCTCGAGCCAGGCGAGCGCCGCGAGCGGACCGCTCTCCGCGGATGCCGAGGCTTCGCCGCTTGCGCTACCCGCCCCGTCGGGCGACGTCGTAGTCGCTCGTGACGCACTGCGTTCTTCGGCCGGCTCCTCTGCCTTCGCATCGGGCGCCCGACGATCGGGCGCGGGCTGCGACGTTCGTTCCTGTCCCTGTTGCACGGAGGCGGGCGTGCATCCCACGAGCGCCGCGAAAACGAGGAGTGAACAAAAGCGCTGGATCATCATTGCATGCGAGCGAGTGGAAGGTTCATCAGCAGGTTCTGCGGCTTGAGGCGAAGCCGGTTGCGCTCGTCCATCGCCATCGCGAGCCAGACCGGATGACCGGCAAGCGTCGAGCGCATATCGGCGGGATTGCGAAAGTCGAGGCGAAACAGACATAGAAGGTGCCTCATCCGTTCTTCATCGACCGGCTGCCGATTGTAGAGATCGTTCAGGATACCGCTCGCATATGCGTCGAGGCCGACGTGCCACATCCAGTGCGCGTCGTCGATCTCGCGCTCGGTGCGGATCGTGACGTCGACTCCCAGGAAATGCGCGATCCAATCCTCCATGACGCGCGCAAGCGCGGCGAGCGCCGGGCGGCCTCGATTCAAGCTGATCGACAGGTCGTGCCGCTCGTCGCGCTCCCAATACACGGCGGCATTGTCGGCGTCGAGCACGTCGAGGTCGATCGTTCGGGTCGGCGTCCGGTTCTGCACCAGCAATTCGCCGAGCGAGCCGAATCCGCCGGTCTCCGCGAGCATCTCCACCGTCGCCTCGTCGGCCGCCATGACCGCGCCGTCATCGGTGACGGCGATCTTCTGCGGCCTGAACAGCATTTCGGCCGCACGCACGGCAATCGGTTCCGCCTTCTCGGTGAGAATGTGGCGCAACAGGATCTCGGTAAGCTGCGCGACGAAGAGCGGTGGAACGTCGACGCCTTCGCCCCGAAACAGCGCGAGGTACGCGGCTTCCAGGGAATCGCCTGCAAGAAGCCGAGCGCGAAAGCGCAGCCAGATCCGGAAGTTCTCGCGTGCATCGGAGTCCTCGATCGCATGAAGCTCCGCGTCATCCACGCTGCGTCGCGGATCGCCGAGCAGCGCGTCATGCAGTTGCAGTTCGGCCTTCGATGATTCGGGTACCGGCGACAGTTCGGGTCGCACGAGGAAACTGCGCAAGAAATCGTCGGTGACGCGCAGCGTTCCGTCGGGCGCCTCTGCGAGGAGCCGGTAGCCGCTGCTGCGCCAGAAGTCAGGCACCGCCGAGCATCGCCTTCTTGAGATCGGGTTGTGCCGGATGCTCGCCGACCCAGATCCGCGTCAACGCCTCGTTGAACGCAGCGCCCGCGATTGTGCCGCGCTCCGTGCCATTGAGCGAAATCCTCGTGCCGCCGTCCACGAAATCGAGCGTCACAACACTGCCCTCCTTCGCTTCTCCGAACGACTTCATGATCGCAGCGAGCTCGCCCATCGGTATCACGACGGCTTCCATCTCGGCGGGCGCGAGATTCTGCTTGAGACCGTCCTGCACGGCCCCGATGAGCTGATCGGCCGAAAGGCTGCGCAACAGGTTGAGCTGGAGACGCCGAGGTCCGTTCGCCAGCACTTCCTGCATCGAGCGGCTTTTCGCCGGCACGTAGAGGCTTCCGACGTATACCTTGAAGATCGCGC
>JBKPOL010000420.1:0-7333 GCA_046733075.1 Pseudomonadota bacterium
TGCTGATGCTGGCACCGATGATCGTCCCCACCGTCGTTCACGCGCTCGGCTTCTACCAGGGTTGGGTACAGTTCGGTCTGATCGACACGTACAGCGGGCTGATCCTTGCGCACGCAATGAAGGGAATGCCCTACGTGGTGATCAGCGTGTCGGCCGGGCTCGCCAACGTCGATCTGAGACTCGAGCAGGCGGCGCGGAATCTGGGCGCGACGATGCTGCAGACGTTGCGCATGGTCATCGTCCCGGCCGCGCGACCGGGCATCCTCGCGGGGACGGTGTTCGCGTTCGCGATCTCGTGGGACGAGCTCGTCGTGAATCTCTTCATCACGAGCCGCAATGTCTACACGCTCCCGCGGAAGATCTGGGATGGCATTCAGGATAATATCAATCCCGCGGTCGCGGCGGTCGCTACGCTGATGATCCTGCTCACGGTTCTCATCATGGTCGCGCGGACGACTCGCAGCACGGGCGATGACAGCGCGCGCTGAGAGCGTCCCGCGTAGCCTGCATCAACACCATTCAACGCAAAAAAGAGGAGCCCATGCACGACGATCAAACCTTCCACCAGGATTGCCTCGCGCTCTTCCGCGAGCAGGTCGAGGGCCGCGCGTTCAACCGGCGCGCCTTCCTTTCGGCGCTCGCGATACTCGGCGTATCGCCGGCACTGTTCCGGCTCACGCCTGCGCACGCGCAATCCAAGGAAATCGTCGTTGTCAATTTCGGCGGCGATGCCGTTCCGGCGATGACGCGGGCGTGGGCCGACCCGTTCAACAAGACGTCGGCGGTGAAGGCGGTCGTCGACGGGTCCGGACCTTCGTCGGCGAAGATGAAGGCGATGGTCGAAAGCGGCAAGGTGACGTGGGACGTCGTCGATCGCAACCTGATCGCTGGGCTGGAGCTCGGCCGCCAGAACCTGCTCGAAAAGATCGACTACACGATCGTCGACAAGTCGAAGGTGCGGCCGGGACACGCCGGCGAATGGGCGATCGGCTCCTACATCTACGCCAACGTGCTCGCCTATCAGACGGACGCATTCGGCGGGCGCACGCCGAAGACGTGGAAGGATTTCTACAACGTCAAGGACTTTCCCGGCAAGCGCACGATGCGCAAGCATATCGACGGGCAACTGGAGACCGCGCTGCTCGCGGACGGCGTACCGCCGGACAAGCTCTATCCGCTGGACGTGAAGCGTGCGCTCGACAAGATCAGGTCGATCAAGAAGGACGTCTTCTTCTGGAGCACGGGCGCCGAAAGTCAGCAGCTGTTCCGGGACAAGGAAGTGGTGATGGGGAGCGTGTGGAACACGCGCGCGCAGGTGGCCAAGCGCGAGTCGAACAACAAGGTCGACTTCACCTTCAACGAAGGCAGCGCATGGGTGGGCGCGTGGCTTGTTCCCAAGGGCAATCCGGCTGGGAAGGACGCGTTCAGGTTCATCGCGTCGTCGCAGGACCCCGCGGGACAGGTCGTTCTGTTCGAGGCGCTCGGCAACGGACCCGTCAACCCGGCAGCGGCGTCCATGGTCCCGGCCAACCTGAAGCCGCTCGACCCCGGCAGTCCCGAGAACTACAAGATGCAGATACCGGCAGATTCCGAGTGGTACGCGGCGAACAGCGCGACCGTGCTGAACCAGTATCTCGAAGCGATTTCGTAAGCGGGCGTGGTGGTGCAGACGAGCGGTTCGGACAGCCGGCCGATGACCTGGCCGCGTGGCAACCGCTGCGCGGTGTGCCTCACGTTCGACTTCGATGCAGAGTCGCTGTGGCTTGCCAAGGATGCGGGCAACGAGGCGCGCCTCGCCACGTTGAGCCAGGGCCGATACGGCGCGAAGGTCGGCGTGCCGAAGATCCTGGAGCTGTTAAAGAACGAGGGACTGAAGGCCACGTTTTTCACACCGGGATGGACGATCGATCATCATCCGGACAAGGTCGATCGCATCCTTGGCGACGGTCATGAACTCGCCCATCACGGCTACGCGCATCATTGGCCCGATCCCGACAACCCGGCGCAGATCGTCGAAGAGCTCGATCGTGGCCTCGACGCGATGCGCCGTCATTTCGGCGTCACGCCTGTCGGTTATCGCCCGCCAGGCAGCGAATCATGCCACTACCTGCTCGAACTGCTGACCGAGCGCGGCTTCCTCTACGACAGCTGCTTCAAGGACGATGTTCATCCCTACCGGCACACGCTGCGCGACGGCTCGAGAGGACCGATCGAGCTCCCCGAACATCCGTCGCTCGATGACTGGAGCTATGGCACGAGTCACCTGCGCTTTCCCAAACCGATCTTCGGCACCGATCAGGTGCTCGGCATCTGGCAGGACGAGTTCACGATGATCCGCGAATGGGGTGGCGTATTCGTGCTCGTCATGCACCCACAGGTGACGGGCCGTCCGATGCGAATCCAAATTTTGCGAAAGTTCATCGCATTCACGCGGCAGTTCGGCGACGTCTGGTACGCGACGGGACGGGAGATTGCCGAAGCTTTCGCCGCACAGGAAGCACATCTGCCGTCTGAGAACGACGCACATGCCCTTTGAACTCGAGACCGATCATCGCCGCGTGCCGCTCTTCGAGGAACGCACGTGGCCGGACGTCGCAGCTGCCGTGGCGGTAGGCGCCCCGGTCATCGTTCCGCTCGGCGCGACCGAGCAGCACGGCGCGCACCTGCCGCTTGGCGCCGACACGATGCAGGGCATCGACATGTGCCGGCGTGCCGCGGCGCTGCTCGCGCGGGACGGTATGCCACTGGTCGTCGGACCCGCCATTCCGTTCGGCCCGCTGCCGTTTCTGAGCGAATCGCCGAAAACCTATCCCGGAACGATCGTCGTGTCGAACGACACGCTACGTGCGCTTACATGCGATGTGTGCGCATCGCTCATCGCGCATGGATTCCGCCGCCTCTACCTGCTGCTCGCGAACGTCGAGAGCGAGTACGCGATGCACATCGTGGCCAAGGAACTCACGGAAACCACGTCCGCGAACATCGTCACGCTGAACTGGCTGATCGGCATACGACCCGGCTACAAAGGCATTCTCAAATCGAGCCGGCCGCAGGGGCATGGCGGCGAGGGCGAGACGGCGCGGCTGCTTGCGACCGCGCCCCATCTCGTGCGCATGCACGAAGCGCGGCCGTACCATCCGAACCTTCCAGCGCAACCGGAAGTCGCCGGCGACTCGCTACCCTATCTCGGCGGTGCCATCGGACGCTACCGGTTCGACGGCGACGAATTCGATGGCTTCGTCGACGGCATCACCGGCGATCCGCAACTTGCCACGGCGGAGACCGGCGAAAAGAGTTACGCGTTGATTGCCGAGTGGATTGCCTCGGTCGTGCGCTTCGATTGCCGGCCCAAACTGCAGTCGACCTGACGCGCGCGCCGCTCACCTCTCCTTGCCGGCGACGCCGCGAAGGAACGTCCACATTACCGTGGCGGCGAGGAAAGCGGTCATGCCGCCACTGTCGTGCGGTGGGCTCACCGTGTTCACGTCGAGCACGCGCGTGTCGAGCGGATTCAGCATCTCGAGGAAGCCCAGGCCCTCGTGCGCCGCGCAACCACCCCATGTCGGGGTGCACACCCCGGGAGCCGCCGACGGATCGAAGAAATCCATGTCGAAGCAAAGGTAGACGGGCCGATGGCCGATCGCGTCGATCACCTGCGCCGCGACGCGCTCGAAACCCAGCTCCCGAACTTCCTCCATCGTGATCAGGTTATAGCCGAGCTTGCGGCAGAACTCGTAAACGCCGGGGACCAGCGTGGGACCGCGCACGCCGATGTGAAACGAGCGCGCAGGGTCGATGAGTCCCTCCTCGGCCGCGTGCCGAAAGCTCGTCGCCGTGTTGTAGCCGTCAATCGGATACGCATCGGTGTGCGCATCGATGTGCACGGTGCAGAGCTCTGGTGCGTGGCGCGCGACCGCGCGCACCTGCGGCAGCGTGACGGCGCCGTCACCGCCCATCGTCACGGTGATAACGCCCTTCGCAACGACTGCGTCCACCGCAGCTTCGATCAACGCAAACGATCGATCGATCGCGCCGGGTTCGACATCGACGTCACCGCAATCGACGAGCTTCAGCCGTTCGAGGACATCGACATTCGTTCGCGGATCGTAGCGACGCAGGTTCGTCGACTGCTCGCGGATCGCTGCAGGACCGAGCCGGGCACCGATGCGATGAGGATGCGTGCCGCAGTCAAACGGAATGCCGAGGACGGCGGCGCGGCAATCGGCGGAAGGCACAGCGGAAGGCGCGCCGAGCCAAGTCAGCGGCGGACGGAAGTCGGCATTCACCGGGCCGCCGTCCGGGACACGGTGTCGAGTCGCTGCTTGCGATTGATGGCAACGAGACACAGCAGCTCGAACAGACATTGCGCGCCGACCTGGGCCGTGTTCGTCGTCGCATCGTACTGAGGCGCAACCTCGACGACATCGCCCGCGACGACGCTCAGTCCCGCGAGCCCGCGCAGGATCGCGAGCGCCTCGCGCGGCGTCAGTCCGCCGACTTCGGGCGTGCCGGTCCCCGGCGCAAAACCGGGATCGATCGCATCGACGTCGAACGTCACATACATTGGACCGCTGCCCACGACTTCGCGCGCGCGGGCGACGACGGCGGGAATGCCCATCTCCATGACGTCCTCGATGTGCAGCACCGTCATGCCGCTCTCGTACGAGAACTCCCACAGGTATTCGGCGCCGCCCCGCACGCCGATCTGGATCGAGCGCTCGGGGTCCAGCACGCCGGCAAGCACCGCCTGCCGGAACGGGCCGCCGTGATGAAACTTCGCGCCCTCGTACTCGCCCGCGGTGTCGCAGTGCGCATCGATGTGCACCATGCCGACCGGCCGCTCACGACCGACCGCCTTCAGGATCGAATGCGTGATCGAGTGATCGCCGCCAACCGCAAGCGGGACCACACCGGCGGCGACGACCTTGGTGAAGAAAGCTTCGATATCGACGTGACATTGATCGAGGCTGAAACGGCTCTGCATGGGAACGTCGCCGATGTCGGCGACGGACAGATGAACGCCGGGAGCGATGCGCAGCGCGTGGTCGTACGGGCCGATTCGCTCGACATCGCGGATCGCGCGCGGCCCCAACCGGGCGCCCGCGCGGTTGGTGACGCCGAGATCCATCGGCACACCCACGAGCGCCACGTCGAGACCGCCGAAATCTGGCAACGATGCGGCGTCGGGACGAAATGGTGCACCGAGCAGCGTCGCCGGATCGGCGAACGGCCATTTACGGCGCTCGGGATTGCTGAAGACCTGCGACGCCACCGCTGCGAACTCGGGATCGAAGATATCGCCACCCTTGGCGTCCGCGTACTTGCGGCGCAGCGCTTCGAGCTTGTCGCGGTTCAAATGATCACCTGCGGTTAAGCTGCATGCGAAGGAGAGACTGTACAACCACGGCAGGCGCGACGCGGGCAACGGCTACATTCGAATGCGCATGAAGACTATCGTGAAGGCAGTCCGTCCAGGCTCAGGCGGCAGGCGTCGTTGCGTGTGCGGGCGAGCCGTGCGCATCGTGGATCATCCGTGCGACGCGCTCGGCGAGCATGAAGACGGGGATGTTCGTGTTGCTGCTCGTGAGGAACGGGAACACCGACGCGTCCACGACGCGCAGGCGCTCGACGCCCTTGACGCGGCACTGCACGTCGACGACCGCATGGGCATCGTCTCCCATCCGACATGTACCGGCCGGGTGCCAGCACGTGTGTCCCGTCGCCTGCGCGTAGGCGAGGAGCTCGTCATCGGTCGGCGCAGAAAACGCCGGCCGGATCTCGTGTGTGATGATCGCCTTGAGCGGCGCGCTGCTTGCGAGCGCGATGACGTGCCGAAGACCGGCGACGATCGCGGCGCGATCCTTCTCGTCGGATAAGTAGCATGGCCGTACCACGACACGTTCCTCGGGATCGGCCGAGCGCACGTGCACGCTGCCGCGCGACTTCGGATAGAGGTCGTACACGCCAATGTGGATCGACGAATGCGGGTCGAGGCCGATGCGCGCTGCAGGCGTCGTCCCATTCGGGTCGACGGTCGGTATTCGCTGTTTCGCGCTCATCAGCCCGATCTGCAGGCGAAGATTCGGCAGTTGCTCCGCGCCGTTGCTTCGAACGAATGCGGTGGCGGTCAGCGGCGGCTTCGCCAGCATTCCCTTCCGCGTCAGAACGAATTTCAGGCCCTCCTGCACTTGCATCGCGCGACTGTTCAGGAAGTGATTGACCGTTCCCGGTTCGGACGTTGCGTAGCAGATGCGCGGCATCAAATGATCCTGCAAGTTCTCGCCGACGTTGCTGCGGTCGGCGATCACCTCGATGCCGAGCGCCGCAAGCCGGTGCCGCGCACCGACGCCCGAGCGCTCGAGCAGCGCCGGCGAGCGAACCGCGCCCGCTGCAACGATCACCTCGCGCCGCGCGCGCACCTCGATCGCACTGCCTACGCACAGAACGCCGACCGCTGCGCGGCGCTCGAATACGATCCGCTGCACCGTCGCGTTCGTCTTCACCGTCAGGTTCGGGCGTCCGCGCGCCGGCCGCAAGTAGCCGGCGGCCGCGCTGCAGCGCAGCCGGTTTCGGGTTGAAAGTTGAAGGTACGACGCGCCATCGGGCAGCTCGTCGTTGTAGTCGGCGATGCGGGAGTGTCCGAGCGTCTCGCATGCGCGCAGGAAGGCGTCCGAGATGCGGTCCGGCTCCACGCGCTCGACGCCTATGGGACCGCCAACTCCGCGCACGGAGGAAGTGCTGAACCGGCAGTCCTCCAGCTTGCGGAAGTAAGGCAGGCACTGCGCGTAATCCCAACCCGTGCAGCCGGCCGCTGCCATGCGGTCATACATCGCGGGGTGTCCGCGCACGAACAACATCGCGTTCACGGCCGAGGACCCGCCAAGGCAACGACCCGCTGCCCAATCGACGGGATGCTCGCGAGTGTCAGGCTGGGGCTCCGTGACGTCGTGCCAGACGCGATCGGGCAAGTTCAGCACTTTGCCGACGCCGAGCGGAAGCGCTTCCCACAGGCCCCCGCCTTCGCCGCCGGATTCCAGCAGCAGCACGGTGACGTCGGGATTCTCGGAAAGTCGCGCGGCGAGTGTGCACCCCGCGGTGCCCGCCCCGACGATCACGTAGTCGTAGTCCACGTACATCGTGTCCCATGATGGCAGTTCACCAATCCCGAGCATACCGTGTTGTTGCCTGCCGCCGTTCCGGGACCCGGGGGCTGCAGTGTCGAGCCGTCATTTCACGCCTGACCCGCGTGGCTTGGAGAGCGTGCACCCTTTCTAAGGTGTTCAGAAAGCGTGCGGCCTTTTCCAAGCGTCGTGGAAGGCGTGCGGCCTTTTCC
>JBKPOL010000421.1:0-18387 GCA_046733075.1 Pseudomonadota bacterium
GCGGCAAGCTGCGTGAAGTGATATCTGCGCTCCCCGCATGAAGCTGTCGACCCATCGGCCCTAGTCCGAAAGCCGCTGCTTCCCAATGACGATTCGCAATCTCGAAGGCTTCTTCAAGCCGCGGTCGGTCGCCGTCATCGGCGCATCCGATCGAGCGCGCAGCGTCGGCAACACGTTGCTCACGAATCTGATGCAAGGCGGCTTCACGGGGCAGATCCTGCCGGTCAATCCAAGGCATCGAAGCCTCTGCGGCCTTCCCGTGCATGCGAGCGTCGCGGATCTGACGATCACGCGGGACCTGGCGGTGATGTGCACGCCGCCTCCGACCGTACCCGGGCTCATCGCGGATCTTGCCGCGCGCAGCACGCGCGCTGCGATCGTGATCACCGCCGGGCTCACGGCGCTGACGGACGTCGGCGGGTCGACGGTGAAGCAGCAGATGCTCGCTGCCGCACGTCCCTGTCTGCTGCGGATCTCGGTCCGAACTGCATTGGATTGCTCGTGCCGGTGATGCGGAAATTGCCCGACCCGTCGCGGCGATGGCGCAACGTGTTGCCAAGCCGTCCGGACGCGCGCGAGCTCATTGTCGGGATGACGAGTGACGCAGTCTTCGGGCCGAGCATCCGGCGCTAGCGGCAAGGCAGTGGAAGTGGTGGCCGACCGCGCAGTGGTGCTGCCCCCGCTGAACGCGATCCTCGCGCGCGACATCGTTTCACGCACGCGCGTCGCGAAGCTCCTCGCGGGCTATCGCAACCGGCCGGCCGCGGATATCGATGCCATCGTGCGCACGCTCGTGCAGGTCGGAGAACTTGTCGCCGACATGTCCGAGATCGTCGAGCTCGACATCAATCCGCTACTCGCCGACGCGCAGGGCGTTATTGCGCTCGACGCGCGGATCGTCGTGGCGAAGGCCGCGGAGCCGGGTGTCGCGAGGTTTGCAATCAAGCCCTATCCCGCGGAACTCGAAGAGACGCTTGCCTGGAATGGCAGGACGCTGCTGCTGCGACCGATTCGTCCGGAAGACGGGGAGTAGCGTGCGGCCTTGCTCGCCGCGCTCGCCCCCGACGACATCGCTCATCGCGTCTTCATTCGCGCCCGCGACCTGCATCAGACGCAGCTCGGACGACTGACCCAGATTGACTATGACCGCGAGATGGCGTTCGTCGCCGTCGCAGCCGATGGCGGAAAGCGCGAGACGCTGGGCGTCGTGCGCGCCATCGCCGACCCGGACCACCGAACGGCGGAGTTCGCGATCATCGTGCGCTCCGACCTGAAAGGCCATGGACTCGGGACGATTCTCCTGCGCCGCATGATCACGTATCTGCGAAGCCGCGGCACGCAGTGCATGGAGGGCGAGGCGCTGGCGGACAACGCGCGCGTCTTCTCGCTGTTGCGTCCCTACGGTTTCGTGAAACTGCCAGCCGCAAGCCCGTCCAGCGTCAAGCTTCAGCTCACGCTCCAATCGCCGGCTGTTTTACGCCGCAAGGCCTGGTCCGACGGCGGCCGGCACACTCGCCGGACGATGGACCGACACGAGCGCGGCGGGTACTCCCGCGTCATCTGACCTTCCTCAGCGCCGCAGGACGGCCTTCTCGTACAGGTCCGGGAGCCGATTCCCGGGATCGTAGCGTTGCTTGAGCGCGTTGTATGCGTGGCGATCGTAGATGGACCAGAACTCGTCTTCTGTGAAATAAGAATCCGAGTAGAGCGATTTCACTCCGCCGAGTGCGGTGACCTTGCGCTCGATCTTGCGATTGACGTAGCCGGGCGGCCGCGGTAGGCGCGACGTAACGGTGTCCCAGAAGCCGAAGTTGATGGAGAGCGTCCCCGCTGGGAGCGGGTAGAGGGTTGCCTCTGCGGCGGGATCGGGCGCGCGAATCGGGCAGATCCAGATCGGCAGCACGCCCACTTCGGCGAACAGGAACTCGAGGAACTCACCGGCCTGCGCGATGGGAATGTCGACGTCCTGAATGACGGCCTCGGTATGCAGGCCGCGCAACCGGTTGATCCTGCCCAGGACACGCCACCGGGCGTTCCAGCGCATGATCTTCTGATAGGTGATCGAGTTCAGGCGCCTTCGGCCGAACAATCGCCGCACCAGCGGATTCTGCGCACCGACGTTCTTCGAGCACCAGAACCAGTCCGTATCCCACCGCCACAGGTAGTCACGCGTTCGGAGGTAGTCGACGCGTTTTTCGCGGAGTGACCGGTAATAGATGCGCATGTACGTGTAGTCGCTCACGTACGGAGCATCCTGAACGAACCGGCCGGACGAGAGCACGAGATGCGTGCGATCGAACACAACGCCATCGACGAAATCGGTGTCCGAATCGTTGCATTGATCCGCAAGCGCGGCGAAGTAGGTGGCCGGGTCCGCATAGCGCGTATGGTCGACGCGCACGTAGCGCTTCACGGGAATCGTGCGCGCCGTCAACTTGAGCGCGTAACCGAGCGTTCCGTAGGAGTTCGGGAAGCCGTGGAAGAGATCACGATGCTCGTTGTGCGCCGTGCACGAGACGATGCGACCCTCGCCTGTCAGCACATCCAGCGCTTCGATCGTATCGTGGACGAGGCCATGACGAAACGACGTCGCCTCGATGCCTACGCCGGCGACCGCTCCGCCAAGCGTAATCGACTTGAGCTGTGGAACGACGGCCGGCATCGCGCCGACGGCGAGCGTCGCGTCGGCGAGGTCCTCGAACGTCGTCATGCCTTCCGCCTCGACAACGGCGGCGCTTGGGTCAACGCGAAGCGGGCGATTGAAATGGCTGAGATCGAGCCGCGGCGCTGGCCGATGCGCGCGTTCCCGGAACAGGTTCGAGGTTCGCTTGGCAAGGCCGATTGCGACGCCCCCCGGCGACTGCGCCGAGCCGAGATCGGCGAGAAGTCGCGCCGTCTTCTCGGCGTAGCTCGTCACACGGTCGGCTGGTACAGGAAGGCGCGGCTCATCGGATAGTCGGTGACGTTGCCCTTGCTGACCGTGACCTGGAACAGGTGCGTTCGCGACTTGCGCGAGCGGAACATCTCCGCGCAGGACCAGAGGTAGGTGCGCCAGATTCGCCGATGCCGCTCGTCGAAGCGGGCGGGATCAAGCGCGTGGATGGCTTCCCAGTTCGCATCGAATCGCTCCGCCCATGCATCGAGCGTCAGCGCGTAATGGCGCCGCAGGTTCTCGACATCCAGCACTTCGAGGCCATTCGCGTCCATCGCATCGATGGCCTCGTGCAGGCTTGGAATCCAGCCACCCGGGAAGATGTACTTGCGGATCCAGAATTCCGTATCGAACGAGCCAACGTGGCCGATGAAATGAATGACGCCGAGACCGCCGGGTTTGAGCGCTCGCGCATGCGCGCGGATGACCTCCACGAGGCTGTCGCGGCCGGCGTGCTCCAGCGTGCCGATGGACAGGAGCTTGTCGTATTGACCGGGAATTTCCCGGAAATCGCACTCGACCACGCGGATCTTGTCCTCCAGCTGTTGTCGCGCCAGATCCTCCTTCAGTTCGACGACCTGCTCGTTCGTCGCGTTGATGCCCGTGCCGAGTGCGCCGTAGTTCCGCCACGCGTGAAAGAGCAGCCCGCCCCAACCGCACCCGACATCGACGAACGTCTCGCCGGGCTTGAGCTGCACCTTCCGGCATACGTGGTCCATCTTGTTCTGCTGTGCTTCTTCCAGCGTACCCGTGCCTTCTTTCCAGTACGCGCATGTGTACATCATGCCGATGCGGTCGAGCCACGGTGCGTAAAAGCTCTTGCCGAGACCGTAATGCGCGCGCGCGTTCGCCTTCGCCTGCGAAATCGACTTGTTGGAGAACCGGAACTCGTGCCACCCGTTGCGCATCGCCACCAGCGGATTTCCGCTCTGATTGAACCCCATGTCGAGCGCGGCGCGGAACGCCTGGGCCAGGTCCCCTTCGGCATCGACATCCCCGTCGAAATAAGCCTCGAGCAAGCCGACGTGGCCATAGGCCATGAGTCGACGCTGGCCGCGGCGGTTTCGAAAACGGATGGTGAAGCGGGGCGGGGCGTCACTGTTGCGGAATTCCGTGCCGTCGGGGAAGACGGTCCGGCATGGAATCGTCGTGCCGCGTGTCAGCGCTGCAAGGAGGCGCCCCACGTTGCCGGAAACGTTCGGCGCAAGCACGTCGGCCCTGCCGGATTGCTGAATCGGCAATGGTTTCATGTTCTTCTTCGAGAGGACTACGATGCCGGGGACGCAGCTCGGTGCCATCCGCCGGTTTCGGACAATGATAAAGGATTCGAATATCGGGCCGCGGGCCAATTCGACGCCGGGCAGCTCATGCGTGGGCGCAGGCATAATGCCGTCGAAGCCTTTGGCGACGAATCGCATGAGGATCGTCGCGAACGGACGACGAAGGATATTTACCTCCGGGGGACATCGCGGTGGCAGATGTGCAGGATCGATTGGCGGCCCTCTCACGAGCCACGCGGCACGAGTTCCTGCGCGGCATCGAGAAGGAGAGCTTGCGCGTGACGCTCGACGGCGAGTTGGCGTCGACCCCCCATCCCCGGGAGCTCGGCGCCGCGCTGACTCACCCGCACATCACGACGGATTTCAGCGAGTCCCAACTAGAGCTCATTACCGGGGCGCACCCTGACACCGAGGCGTGCGTGCAAGAGCTCGCAGAGATTCACCAGTTCGTCTATCGGCGTCTGCGCCACGAAATGCTGTGGTCGGGCAGCATGCCGTGCCGGCTGCCTCCCGACGATGAGATTCCCATCGGTCAATACGGCCGTTCCAATGTCGGTCGCCTGAAGACCGTGTATCGGATTGGATTGTCACGTCGATACGGCCGGCGGATGCAGACGATCTCCGGCGTGCATTACAACTTCTCGCTCTCCGAAAGCGCCATGGCTGCGCTTCAGGAGGCCCTCCGCGATCAGCGATCCGCAAGCGAGTTCCGCACCGACGCCTACTTCGGATTGATTCGCAACTTCCGCCGCCATTCGTGGCTGCCGCTCTATCTGTTCGGTGCGTCGCCGGCCGTGTGTCGGTCGTTCGTGGAGGGCCGTCCGCACCGGCTGCAGACGCTGTCACAGGACACGCTGTATCTGCCGCACGCCACGTCACTCCGCATGGGCCCGCTCGGTTACCAGAGCGATGCGCAGCGCTCGCTTGCCGTCAGCTACAACAGCCTCGCCAGCTACGCGGGCTCGCTCAACCACGCGCTGACCGAACCGTATCCGGCGTACGACGCGATCGGCGTTCGCGACGGCGACGGTGCCTATCTGCAGCTCGCGACAACCTTGCTGCAGATCGAAAACGAGTTTTACGGCACGATCAGGCCGAAGCGTCGCATCCGCCGGGGCGAGCGGCCGCTGCACGCATTGACCGAGCGCGGTGTCGAGTACGTGGAGGTCCGCAGCCTCGATGTGGATCCGTTCTCCCCGATTGGCATCGATACGGCCACGATGCGCTTTCTCGACGTCTTCCTGCTGCATTGCCTGCTGGCGGACAGCCCGCCGGACTCGCGGGACGAGATCGGTGAGATCGCGCACAACCAGTACCATGCCGCCGAACGTGGTCGCGAGCCGGGCCTTGTCCTCGTGCGGAACGGACGCGAGATCCCGCTGCAGGCATGGGGCATCGAGCTGCTGGACCAGTGTGTCGCGATCGCGGAGACCCTCGACGCCATGCACGTACAGAACGCGCATCGCGACGCGCTGGCCGAGGCGCGAGATGTGCTGCGCGAGCCGGGGTCGACGCCTTCGGCGCGCGTTCTGCGCGAAATGCGCGAGCATCACGAGAACTCCTACGTCGAATTTGCGCTCGCCAAGTCCCGCGAGCACCGGGAAGCGCTGCTCGCGCGACCGTTCTCGGAAGCGACCGCCGCCCGGCTCTCCCGGATGGCCGACGAGTCGCTGCGGCGGCAGCAGACGATCGAGGCGTCCGAGACCGTCACGTTCGAGGAATATCGACGGCAGTATCTGTCGCGCGACTTGACGAGCGGGATGCGGCTTGGGGCTTGATGTGACAGGTTCGAACAGCCTATTCGCTGCGAGGCGCCTCGCCGACCTGCGCCTCGAGTGACGCGATGCGCGCCTTCATCGCCCCTTGCGCAAGGTAGCGTTCCGTGCAATCACGGCCGAGTGCGAATGCGCCAAGCACGGCGCCGTGCGCATCCCTGACGAGACCGAAGCTCAGATCGACGTAAAGACGCGCGCCGCTCTTGTGGATGGACCGGGTCGTCAGCACGCGATCGGTGTACTTCGTTTCACCTGTCCTCAGGCTGCGATCGAACGCCTGCCAGTGCGCATCGCGGAGTCTTTCGGGAATGATGAGGTCGAGCGACTGACCGAGGGCGTCGGCAGCCGAATGGCCGAAGATGAGCTCGGCGCCCCGGTTCCACAGGCGGATCAGGCCGTCGCGGTCCGCGAAGATGATCGCATCGGAAGTGGCCTCTCCGATGCTCTTGTAGAGCGAAGCGATGGTTGCAGTGTCGTCCATGCGTATGCTCGGGTTGCGTCGCCGCGTCCCGTGCGTAAGTTTAGCGGACGGCGAAGGACTCATCGCGGAGCGTGAAGGAGAGCGCGAAATGAAGAAGCTCGAAAGCGTCTGGCGAACGTGTCGTATCGTCGTGGCCCCGGCGGCTTTACTGGTCGGCCTTGCATGCGCCGGTTCACCGGGCGCGGCCTCTGCGGCTGAAACCAAGGCGGTCGCGGCGAGCCCTGCGCTGCCCGAGACCGTCACGCGCGAGAACGCGCGCGACCTGCTGTCACGCCTCTCCGACGAGCAGGTCCGCAGCCTGCTGCTCGAGCAGCTTGACCGCGCCGCGGCTGGTGCGGAGGGTCAGGCAACGACGGAAGGCGGCATGCGAGCAAAGGCAGGCATGGCCGGGATGGTCGATCAGCACGCCGGTTCGATGCGCGACCGCTACACGACGTTGTACGACGCGTTTTTCGCTCTGCCCGCGACACTTCGCGAACTCGCCCAGCGGATCGGCGATGCCGACGGGTCGGGATACTGGCGGCTCGCCGCATCCATCGCGATGGTGCTCGTCGGCGGTGGAATCGTCGAGGCGCTGTACCGTTTTGCGTTGCGCCGCTATCGGCTGCGCCTGGAGGCGCCCGCCGGCGCGTTTTCGGCGCGTGCCTTTCAGCTCGCCGTCGAGTTCCTGCTCGATTTCGGCCGTCTCGTGGTGTTCACCGTCGCGGCGGTGGTCGTGTTCTTTGCGTTCTGGGTCGGCAACGAACTGCAGCGAATCGTCGTCCTGGAAGTGCTGTTCGCGGTCGTCGTCGTGCGCGTCACAGCGTTGATCGCGCGCTTCCTGCTGGTTCCCACGCCGGCCCGCGGGCGTCTGCTGCCGCTACCCGACCGCGCCGCCCGTGACCTGCTGACGTTCGCGTTGGCCATCTCCACCGTCTTCGCGGGAGGCGTCGCTGCCGTCACGATCGTGCAGGCGACCAATGCGAACGCGGAGGCGGCAGAACTGATCGCCATCGGAGTGTGGCTCGTCGGCATCTGCATCGCATTGTGGACGACCTGGCGCGTTCGCAAGCCGATCGCGGACTTGATCCGTGCCGACAGCCACAGCGTCGTTGTCGGCTGGCTCGCGGAGCTTTGGCCGGTCATTGCAACCGGGTATTTTCTTGCACTGCTGTTAGGCGGCGTCTTCAATCTGCTCGCCGGAACGCCGGTCACGCGGGGCACCGGCTTCGCCAGCCTGCTGCTGGTCATGGCGTTGCCGATCGTGGACATGACGTTGTGTCGCGCGCTCGCGGCGTGGGTGGAGTCTGCTCGCGCGCGTGCGGCCGCCGGCATGGTAGGCGGCGAAGCCGTCGTGGCATACGAGCCGATCTTTCGACGCGTAATTCACATCATCGTCATCGTCGTCGGACTGCTGCTCCTCGCACGGCTGTGGGACCTCGACCTGTTCGCATTCGCGCAGCGAGGCCTCGGCGGGAAGATCGCGGGGTCGCTGCTCAGCATCAGCATCGTGCTGTTGGCGACTTACATGGTGTGGGAAATCGTCAACGCCGCGATCAATCGACGGCTGGCCGTCGAAGGCCCCATGTCCGGCGATGAGCCCGCGACGCGGCTCCGCACCGTGCTACCGATCCTGCGCGCGACCATCTTTGTAACGATCATCGTCATGGCGATGATGTCGATCCTGGCGGGCCTCGGCGTGGACATCATCCCGCTCATCGCGGGCGCGGGTGTCGTCGGTGTGGCAATCGGCTTCGGTTCGCAGACACTCGTCCGCGACATCGTTTCGGGAGCCTTCTTCCTCATGGACGATGCGTTTCGCCTCGGCGAGTACATCGAAGTAGGCGACGCGAAAGGGCGCGTCGAGAAGATCAACCTGCGCTCGGTGTTCCTGCGCCATCATCGTGGTCCGATCAACATCCTTCCCTACGGCGAGATCAAGCGGCTGCGCAACACGAGTCGCGACTGGCAGGTGCATATCCTCGAGTTCCGGCTGCCCTATGAAACGAGCATGCTTCAGGTGAAGAAGATCGTGAAGCAGATTGGCGATGAGCTCGCGGCCGACGCCGACTACGCAAGCGACATCCTGCAGCCACTGAAATCGGTTGGCGTGATGTCCGCCGAGGACAGCGCTGTCCTCGTCCGGGTGAAATTCACCGCGCGTCCCGGCAACAATCAGTGGGTGATTCGCCGCGTTGCGTACGACAAGATCATCCGCGCATTTCGTGCCGCGGGAATCCGCTTTGCGCATCGGCAGGTGACTGTGGAGGTGTCTGACACGCCGGCGAGTGCGGCTGCGGCCGGCGGCGCGGCGCTTGCAATCGAACCGACCGCCAAGCGCACCGAGGAGAAGCTGCCTCTCGCGTGAACGCGGTTTAGAGCGTTCGACATCGGCCGCGTATCGGCTCGAAAGTGCTGCAGAGCAAAGGAAGAGCGATGGCAACGATCGATTCCAGAGTGATCAATCTCGATGAGCTGACGCTCGAGCATTTCACGAACGGCTCGAGCTTCGAAAGCAACGGCGTTCGGATCGCGCCGCTGCTTGGTGGCAAGGACCTCGGTTATTCCTACGACGTCGTACCGCCCGGCAAGCGGTCCTGCCCGTTTCACAGCCATCAGGCGGAAGAGGAAATGTTCTTCATCGTGCGTGGCACGGGCACGCTCCGCTACGGCAGCGAGACGCGCAGGATCCGGGCGGGGGACGTAATCTGCTGCCCGACGGGAGGTCGCGAAACCGCGCACCAGATCATCAACGACTCTGGCGGCGAGCTCGCGTATCTCTCGGTAAGCACGATGCAACCGGCCGAAATCTGCGAGTACCCCGACTCGAACAAGATAGGGGCTTTCGGAAAGGCCGGCGTACGCCACATGACGCGCGCCGACGCGCACGTCGATTACTGGACTGACGAGGGCTGAGCGCTACGACGTATCGCGAAATTCGGCGAAAGGGCCGCCTGCGCGGAGACCCAGCGAGCGCTGAGATAGTACCCCGACGTACAGCGAGGGGCGCGCGAGAAACGGCGAAGCAATCGGCCCGTGCTGCGGATTTCGAGGCAGGTTCTAGCGTGCGACGAGTGGAATGACCAGGGCGCCAACGACTCCGTGCAGTCCCATGGCAACGCTTGCGAAGGTCCCGGCTTCCACGTTCACGCTGAAGGCCCGCGCAGTGCCAATGCCGTGCGCCGCAACGCCGAGGGCGAATCCACGCTGCCACCATTCGACGGAACGAACGGCATTGAGGATCATTCGTCCCAGAACGGCGCCAAGAATGCCCGTCGTAATAGCAAACACCGCGGTGAGTGTGGGAGAGGCACCGATTCGCTCCGCGACGCCCATCGCGATCGGCGCGGTGAGCGATTTGACGTACATTGCCCGGATGATCGCCTCATCGGCGCCCAGCAGCCGTGCGAGGCCGGCAGCGGTCAGGATGGATGCCGCTCCACCCGCGACCAGTGCGGCAAGCAGGGGGAGGAGCCTTGCCCGCATTTTGGGCAAGCCGCGAAAGATGGGGACGGCGAGCGACACCGTGGCCGTTCCCAGCAGGAAGTGTACGAACTGCGCTCCCTCGAAGTACTTCGCGTACGGCATGTCGAGGACGCTGATCGCGGCGGCGACGAGCATGACTGCGATTCCGACGGGATTCGCGAGCGGGTGCGAATTCGTTCGTGCGTAAACGACGAGTCCGATCTGGTACGCAGCAAGCGTGAGGATCAACGCGAGCAGCGGACTTCCGGAGAGGTACACCCAGATTTCGTGGATGTCGACGGCGCCTCGCGTCATTTTGCTTGCCGCCCGCTGACGAGCTTCTGCACAACGGCGGTGACGCCGATGGTTGCGATGGCGCTGCCGACAAGGGCAACTGCGACGGCGAAGGCGTTTGCGCGAAGGTTCGGCCAATACGTGACGACGCCGACTGCAGCGGGAATGAACAGCAGGCCGAGATGCTGCGTGAGAGCGGACGCGACGACCTCGACATGGCGCGGCACACCGCGCCGAAGGACGAGATAACCGAGGAGCAGCAGCAGGCCAATCACCGGACCGGGAATGAGCGGCACGGCGAACCGTGAGATGACTTCGCCCGCTCCCTGAAACAGCAGAATCTCGACGAGCCCTGCGATCATGCGTGCCTGCGGGATGGGTGGCGCATCACGCACCGGTCCGTTGCGTGAATTAGAGCGCCACGTCGCGGCCCTCTCGCAACGAAGTCTCTGCGGCGAGGCAGCAGACGATCCGTTTGCGCGCGTCATCCGCAGATACGAGCGGACGGCGGCTCTGCATGGCTTCTAGGGTGAGCCGCAGTTCCAGGTTGAGCTCGTGGACTTCGCCCGATGCCGCAACCTCGTGGTGTTCCGCCTCGCGCACGCCGCGCTCGAACGGGAAGCCGCGGGGTTGCACGCGAAAGTCGAACACCGGATGGGCGTCGCGGTCCATGGCCCCCGACCAGGATGCGCGGATCGCGCCCTCGCTGCCGGCGATTTCGACGACCAGGTGATGCTCGAAACCCGCGACGCACTGGTTGATCGTCGCGCACGTTCCATTAACAAACGTGAGCGTCGACGACGTCATGTCGACCATGCCGGCGGCGTGTCCCGGTCGCGAGCGCCCGTGGGTGCGGATGGCGACCGGGTCGCCCAATCCCTCCAGATACCAAAGCGCAAGATCGAAGAAGTGCACGGCTTCCTCCAGGATCCACGAGCCGACGCGTGCGGGATTGTGACGCCATCCTGCCGCGCCGAGGCGATACGGATTGCGGAACAGATTGACGCTCATCCATAGCGGATCGCCGATCGTTCCTTCATCGATCAGCCGCTTGACGCGTCCCCACTGCGTCGAGAGGCGGAACTCGTGTCCCACCGACAGCACTCGACCGCTCCCGCGTGCCGCCCGGATCAGACGATCGCAATCATCCAACGTTGTCGCAAGCGGTTTCTCGATCAGCACGTCCTTGCCCGCGGCAAGTGCCGCGCACCCGACGTCCGCATGAAGGTCGTTGGGAAGCACGACATCGACGACGTCGATCGATCCGTGTTCGGTCACGTCTTGCCACCGGGTCGTGACCGTGGCCTGCGGCCAGTCGTGACGCGCCGTCACCGCGGTCGCGTCCGTGCGACACGCGATCGCCACGAGCGAGCTGCCCTTGATGTCTTCGATCGCGCGCGCGTGACAGCGTCCCCACGCGCCGTACCCGATCAGCCCGAAGCGCATGGAATGCCTTCTTCCGCCCCATGTCCCGCGCCTGCCTGCGCACTGCAAGCCACTTCGACCTCAGGCGATCGCAAAGACTTGCAGCTCGCTCGACGCGCGCCCGACAGACGGCCGGTGCGCATCATCGGCTCGACTTGAGCACGATGGGTGAGGGAAGCTCGACGTGCTGCGCGCGAAAGGCCAGGCGAACCTCTTCCTGCTCGGACCGGCCCACGCCTGCTTTTTCCGCGCGCAACAGCAGATGGTGGGAGCGATTGTCGCGAAACTCGAATCGTCCGTCGGGTCCGGTCGTGACGCGGCCGCGGTCGGTGTGGGTGGTGAACGTCTGCTCGAGGATCAGCACGGTCGCGCCTTCGACGGGCGCACCCGATGCGTCCGTTACGTGTCCGCGTACCACGCCGTCGTTGTGCATGGCGACGTAAACGTTCCATGCCGTTGCGACGAGGGCGATCGATAGCGGAACGACGAAGAATCGACTGCGAAGGATGGCGCGGCAGCCCAGGGCGAACCTCATCCCTTCGTCGCCCCCGACGTGAGACCCCGGATGAACTGCTGCTGCGCGAGCAGGAACAGCGCGATGCCGGGCAGAAGCACCATGATGCAGAACGCGTACAGCGCACCGGTCGTGTTCTCGTGGTCGCTCAGGAATCGCGACAGGCCGAGCGGAAGCGGCTGCATCGATGCATCGCGAACCACGATCAGCGGCCAGAGGAAGTTGTTCCACGACCAGATGAACGACAGGATGACGTTCGTCGCGACGGCGGCGCTCGACAGTGGAAGCATGACGCGGCGGATGATCTGAAACTCCGAGAGACCGTCGATACGGGCGGCATCGATCAGCGAACGGGGCACGGCGTCGAATGCCGCCTTGTAGACGAAGATGCACACGATCGTCGAGAACGTCGGAAGCGCCATGCCAAGATAGCTGTTGAGAAGTCCAAGGCGTCCCGTGATGAGGTACGCGGGGACGATCGTCGTCTGGAAGGGAATCATCATGCACGACAGCAGGAGCGTGATCACGAGCCGCTTGCCGCGGAAGTGCCTGGTGAGCGCGTACGCGGCCATCGCATTGAAGACGACGTTGGCCACGATCGCGAGCGCCGAAACGATGACGCTGTTCAGGAGCCAGCGCGGGAACGGAATCAAATACCAGACGTCGACGAAGAAATATAGATGCGGATGGACGGGCCACAGGCTCGGTGGATAGACGAAGATGTTCTCGCCGGTAAGGCTCGTCTTCAGAACCCAATAGAACGGCACGAGCATCAGGAAGCTCGTCGCCAGCAGCGCCAGGTGAATCGGCCAGTGCGGATAACGTTGCGCTGGAGATCTTCGCGGGCGCAGGGCCGTCATCCGTCGGTCTCCACCTTCCCGGCCTCGCCGCCCGAGAGGCGGTTGCCGATCCATGTCAGCGCAACGAGCAGCGCGAACTGCACGATCGTGAGCGCCGCCGCGTAGTCGATCTTGCCGAGCTCGAACGCCGCCTTGTAGATATAGGTGACAAGCAGCTCCGACGCGTGTCCGGGTCCGCCGTTGGTCATCACATAGACGAGATCGAAGCTCGTGAACGACGTCATGACGCCGATGACGAACGCGAGGAAGATCGCCGGCCGCAACAGGGGCAATGTGATGCGCATGAATTGCTGGCGCCGGTTTGCACCGTCGATCGAGGCCGCTTCGTACAGGCTTTGCGGAATGTTCTGCAGCCCGGCAAGCAGGATGATCATGTAGAAGCCGAGGATCTGCCACACGCTTGCGAGCAGCACGGACGGAAGGGCCATCTCGAACGATTGCAGGAACGGCAGCGGCCGTTCGATGACGTGCAGCGAACGCAATACGAAGTTGAACAGGCCGACCTTTTCGTCGTACATCCAGCGCCAGATGATGCCGACGGCAACCGTCATCAGCGGGTAGGAAAGGAACACGATCGTGCGGTAGACGTTGCGGCCGCGGATATCGGAGTTCACCATCAACGAAATCGCAAGCGCGAGCACCACGCCGAACGGCGCAGTCGCGAGATAGATCAGCGTATTCGTCAACGACTCCCAGAACACTTCGTCGTGCAACATGTCCACGTAATGGTCGATTCCGATCCATTCGCTTTGCCCGAAGAGCGAATACTTCGAAAGCGACAGTACGACGTTCCAGGCGAGCGGGAGGATCCGATAGAGCAGGAAGACGATGAGCGACGGAAGCAGGAACACCCAGACGAGCATGAGCTCGCGACGCCGCTTGGCGCCGCGAGCCCCCGCTGGTCGTTCCCGCTTGCGCAGGCGTGTGTCGGCAAGTGCCGGCACCGCTGCGCGAGACGTCATGTGCATGCGGCGGTCGAGACAATCAGACGCCGGGTCCCGCTGCGTGAGTCACGCGTCGCGCAGCACCGCCCGTGTCAGTGACCGAGCGCCCGGTTGACCTTTCCTTCGGCATCCTTCAATGCGTCAGCCGCGGGTTTCCGCCCGAGCACGGCATTCTGGATCTCCGGATAGAGTGCGTCCTTCACCCGGGAATCGTTGGCGAACCGCCAGTTGCCGGTGAGCTTGTCCGTATGCTCGATTTGCGTCGCGAGCACCGCGGCGGCCAGCGGATCCTCAGTCCGCATCCGGTCGAGCGTCGCCTTGTCGGACTCGATGTTGCCGGTCAGCACCTTGCGCCGCGCCGAGAATTTCTCGGTCCACGCGCGGCTCGTGACCATCTTCAGGAATTCGAACGCGATATCCGGGTACTTCGAGCCTTTGGATATGCCGAGGCCGTGCGAGTTGGGTGTCGACCAGTCGCCGGGAACCTGCGCGACGCCAAGCGTGTCCGCGTTGATCCAGGGCGCTTGACCTCGAATGAAGAAGAACGCCGGAGAGTGCGCGTGGAGCATGCCGACGTTGCCTGCCGCAAAGGCGCCATTCGGCTCAACCCATCGACCGGTCCAGGAAATCTTGTTGATGGACCCGTCCGCGGTGCCCTTCGCAAGCGCCTCGAGGACCTGCGTGGCCTTCGGTGTGTTGAAGGTAGCCTTCTTCAGATCCGGCGAAACAAGGTCGACGCCGTTCATTTTGAAAAGCGGCCAGTAGAGCCAGTCGAAGTTCAGCGTCATGAAGCCGGTGCGCTCGCCCTTCGACATCCTGGCGGCGTACTGCATCATCTGGTCGAATGTCTGGGGCGGTCCCGTGAGGCCCGCTTCCTTGAACATCGTCTTGTTGTAGAACAGCAGCGTCTTGCTGATGTAGAACGGGAGCATGTAGTTCTTGCCCTCGTAGGTCCAGTTCGCCAGGTAATCGGCGTTGAAGCGCTTTCGCACCTCGAGATCCTTGGCGAGATACGGCGTAAGGTCGACGAGGCCGCCCGCCGCCGCGTACTCGAGCCAAAGCGCGCCTTGCGTGTTGATGATGTCCGGCGGCGTGCCCGCAATCACCTGCGTCTGGTAGTACGCAGGCCAGTCCGGCCCTTTCTTGTCGATCCATTCGACGTCGACATCGGGCCGCAACTTCTTGAATTCAGCGATCCACTCGCGGAACAGCTCCTCCTGGTCGGAGATGTTCCACGTCAGGAAGCTGATCTTCTTCTGCTGCGCATGCGCATCGTGCGGTGTCGTGACCCCGATTGCGGTGACGAGTGCCAGCGCCGCTGCGACGAGCATGCGGCGACGAGACGGTCGGTTGCTTCTCATGGTAGTTCCTCCTGAAGCGCGGTTGCGGGACGGTCGACGCTCTACAGCGCGCGTTCGGTTTCGGCGTCGAACAAATGGATTTGAGCAGCGTCGATCCTGAGTGCGATGCTGCCGCCGGAGACGACCTTCACGGTCGGCGGAATTCGCGCCACGGCCTCGCTCCTCCCGAGACGAAAGAACACGAGCGTGTCGGAGCCGAGCGGCTCGACAACGTCGACAAGCACCGTCAGATGCGCTGGGCCGAAACCCGTTGCGCACGAGAAATGCTCGGGCCGGATGCCTACGACGACGTGCCGTCCGTCGTGCGCGGCGTAGTCAGCGACACGTTCCTCCGGGACGTCCACCTCGATTTCGTCATCAGCGGCCGTCAGCGCAAGCGAGCGGCCCTCACGCAAAACGCGGCCGGGGACGAAATTCATCGTGGGCGAGCCGATGAAGCCGGCGACGAACATCGATGCGGGACGGTTGTACACGTTGTCGGGGGATCCGACCTGTTCGATGATGCCGCCACGAAGCACGACGATGCGATCAGCGAGCGTCATCGCCTCGACTTGATCGTGCGTCACGTAGACGACGGTCGTCGCGACCCGCTGGTGCAGCTTCTTGATTTCCGTGCGCATCTGGACGCGAAGCTTCGCGTCGAGATTCGACAGCGGCTCGTCGAACAGGAAGACCTTGGGCTGGCGCACGATCGCACGTCCCATCGCCACGCGTTGCCGCTGCCCGCCCGACAGCTGGCGCGGCTTCCGGGCGAGAAGGTCGCTGATGCCGAGCACGTCGGCGGCATGTGCGACGCGGGTGTCGACCTCCGCTCGCGGCAGGCCGCGAACCTCGAGGCCGAACGACATGTTCTCGCGCGCCGTCATGTGCGGGTAGAGCGCGTAATCCTGGAACACCATCGCGACGTCGCGATCCTTCGGCGCAAGCTCGTTCACCACCCGGCCATCGATCAGGATCTCGCCGTCGCTCACGTCTTCGAGCCCGGCGATCATTCGCAGCGTCGTGCTCTTGCCGCAGCCCGAAGGACCGACGAGCGCCACGAACTCGTTGTGCGCGATTTCGAGATCCATGCCATGGACCACGCGCGTCTCGCCGAAGTCCTTCACCAGGTTGCGCAGTACGACGCTTGCCACGCTTTCGCGGCCTTTCCGGGTCGGCGCGTTGCGCCGGACGACCATGAGGTCGCAACGGGGTAAATGATGCGGCCGGCGGCAAGAGTAGCCGCGCAGCAAGGATTGCGCAACGGCGGCTGCGCTTGAGTTCGGGGGCCCTTAACACACACCGTTCCCGCGAATCCGCTCGTGAATCGAGGCCGTTTATCGGTCCATCAGCAATTTCTTCCGCTGCGCAAATCGGGTCTGGGCTAGGCTAGTGCGCGTTATTGTTCGGTGCCTGGGATCGTCATGGCTCGTCTCGTTCCGCCACACGGTGGCCGCGGCTTGCGGCCGCTGCAAGTCTTTCCCGACGAGTGCGCGCAAGAGCGGCGGCGTGCGCAAACGCTTCCCAAGCTCCCCATCACCTCGCGCGAGAAGGGCGATGTCGTGATGCTGGGGATAGGGGGTTTCACCCCGCTCGAAGGCTTCATGTCGTACGCAGACTGGCGGCGGGTATGCGACGACATGTACACGGCGAGCGGCGTGTTCTGGCCCATTCCCATCACCCTCTCCACGGACAAGGGGACGGCCGATGGCTGTGCGCTCGGCGACGAGGTTGCGCTGCTCGATCCGGACACTGGTGCGGTGTTGGCCGTGATGTCGATCACGGAGAAGTACCGGATCGACAAGGCGCACGAATGCATGTCCGTGTTCAGGACGACCGATCCGGCCCACCCCGGCGTGCAGATGGTCATGCAACAGGGCGAAGTCAATCTTGGGGGCCCGGTGCGGGTGCTAGGCGATGGAGGCTTCAAGGCCCGATATGGCGCGCTCTTCATGACGCCCTCCGAGACGCGCGCCGAATTCGACCGCCTCGGCTGGTCGCGCGTCGCCGCTTTCCAGACGCGAAATCCGATGCACCGATCGCACGAGTACCTGGCGAAGATCGCCGTGGAGGTGTGCGACGGCGTTCTCGTGCATTCGCTGCTCGGCAATCTGAAGGCGGGGGACATCCCCGCGGACGTGCGCACACGCGCGATCGGCGTCCTGATCGAGCGCTATTTTCGGCAGGGCACCGTGTTGCAGGCGGGTTACCCGCTCGACATGCGCTATGCCGGCCCGCGAGAGGCGCTGCTCCACGCCGTCTTCAGGCAGAACTATGGATGTGCTTATCAGATACTCGGTCGCGACCACGCCGGCGTGGGCAATTACTACGGCCCTTTCGATGCGCAGCGGATCTTCGACGAGATCCCGCCTGATGCGCTCGCCATCCAGCCGATGAAGATCGAGTGGACGTTCTGGTGCTATCGCTGTGAAGGGATGGCGTCGGGGCGAACGTGTCCGCACGACGATTCGGACCGATTGCTCGTGTCAGGCACGAAGCTTCGCAAATGGCTGTCGGAAGGTGACGCCGTACCGCCCGAATTCAGCCGCCCCGAAGTGCTCGAAATCCTGCGCGCCTACTATGCCTCGCTCGAGGCGCATGAAAAGGTGGAAGTCAAGCTGACCGGACACTCCGCGCGTTAGCCGGGCTGTACATGGGTCTCGCGCGCTCCTGCGCGATGTGCCGGTGCATCGGGCAAAGGAACTGATTGCCGGCCACGTCAATCAGCCGCGCGCCGATAGTCGCCCGGCTGCGTTGCCGCAAGCCGCTCCTTCGCGAATTGAACGAAGGCATTCACCACCTTCGAATGAAAGCGTTCCTTCGGATAGACGACGGACAAGTGCCGAATGAGAGCGGGCGCAAGCGGAATGCGCACGAGCTCTCCCAGGCGGACCTCTTTCTCGGCGATGGCCCGCGACATGATCGTGAAACCCAGGCCCGTTGCCACGAGCCCCTTCAGCGCTTCCGGACTGCTCGCCTCCATGACGACCTGCAGCGCGTCGAGCGACAGCCCGCCCTTCTGCAGGTAATGGTCGATCACCTCGCGCGTTCCGGACCCGAGCTCGCGACTCACGAACGCGTGCTCCGACAGCGCTTGC
>JBKPOL010000422.1:0-9034 GCA_046733075.1 Pseudomonadota bacterium
GTCGGGCTCGTCTGGGCGGGTGCGCCGCATCATGGCAACGATCGCCGTCGTTCTATACCCCTCGACGCGCTGTCCGCGTTGTTCGAGCTGCCCGACGTGGATTGGGTATCGCTGCAGAAAGGCCCGCGCGCCGGGGACATCGAGAAATCCCCGGCGGCGAAACGCATGCTGCAACTCGACCCGCTGACGCCACTCTCGGAGACCGCTGCGCTCATTGACGCGCTCGACGCCGTTGTCGCCGTCGACACCAGCATCGCACATATCGCAGGCGCGCTCGGCAAGAGCGTGCTGCTGATGCTGCCGTTCGCTCCCGATTGGCGATGGGGCCTCGCAGCAGACCGGACCCGCTGGTACGCAAGCGCGCGGCTCTTTCGTCAGCGAACGGTCGGCGACTGGGCGCCCGTCGTCGCGGATGTCGTCCGCGCACTGCGCGACGGGTGAGGATAGGCACCGCGTTGCGCGACGGGTGAGAATCAGCACTCGCTGCGCGACGCGTGAGGATCGCCGGCGCACGCCACGACGGCGAGGATCGGCACGGCACAGCGCGACGCGTGAGGATCTGCGCACTGTGCGAAGGATGAGCGGCGCTATCATTCGCGCGTCCTCAGCGCAGTTCCAGCAACAGATCGGCGAAGGCGCGAACCGGTTCCTGCCGATCGAACAGCGCACCCCGCGCACTACGGATTCCTTCCGCGATCTGCTTGCGCCACGCCGTGTCCTCGATGAGTCGCGTGGCAATGCGCACGTACTGATCGTGGTCGCTTGCGATCAAGCCGTCCGCACCGACCATCCGCAGCATTGCGGCGCTCTGCCGCCCGCGCATGAATGGACCGGGCAGAGTAACGACTGGCAAGGCGCACGCAAGCGCGTCGAGCGTCGTGTTGCCCCCGGACCAATGGAGCGTATCGAGCATGGCGTCGCACGCGAGGTTCACGCGAAGGTAATCGTCATGCGGCAAGGCGGGCAACACGATCATGCGTTCGTTTGCCGACAGCCCGTGACGATCGAATGCGCTCGACATGCGTCGCATGAAACGCTCGGTCACGCGAGGATGGCGGCCGTCGAACATGACGAGCGCCGCACGCGAGTTGCCGGCGAGCACGCGCGCGAACAGGTCGTCGTTGTCCGGATGCACCTTGAACAGCGACTGCGGGCAGAGGAGCAGCACGCGATCTTCGGGCAGCCCGAGCCGAGCTCGCGCAGCCGGCTCCGGCAGCGCAGGTTGCCGGTAGTTCGTGCCGATGCCCGGCAACCGTAGCAGCCGCTCGACGTAGTGTCGCTCCGCGTCGGGCGGCTCCATGGCATCGCAGCTGATGAACGCATCGATCGTCGAATGGCCGCTCGTGACCGGATGGCCCCAGGCGGCGAGCTGCCGCGGCGCGAGACGCAGCGCCGCGAGCGCGAACGACGTGTGATCCATGCCGAGCTCGGGATAGACCAGAACGTCGAGCGCATCGTCGCGAATGACGGGCGCAATGACCGAGGGCCGCGCACGGCTGCCTCCGAACTCCACGAAGCGATCGGCACGAGCGCCGATCTCGCGCGCGATGTCGTCGAGACCCGGGTAAAGATGATAGACGTAGACGTCGAACCGCTCGCGGTCGAGCTCCGTCAACCAGCTCCGGAAATAACGACCGGCCGTGCCCACGTGAAAGAACGCCGAGGCAAATCCCACGCGGAGCTTGCGATGGCCGCTGCGTCCTTCAAGCCCCCCGCGCCACTGCGGTGCGCCGGCTTCGACCAGCCGAGCCGCGAAGTGCGCATACGACGCCTGCAGCGCGCGATCGTCCGCACCCTGGTACGCGAGAAAAAAGTTGGTCCAGCGCAGGCCGTCCAGCACCTGGTCCGGCTTGAGGCCGGCGACCAGCGACTCCGCGTTGGGGTGCAATTCGTCGAGCCCGCGCGCGTACGCTGCGCGCGCTTGCGCCACGTGCGCACCCGATTCGTAGATCATCGGCAGCGACAGCCGAGAACCGAGCGCACCCCGCAAGTCCAGGCGGTCAAGATCGTACGATCTGCGATACGCATCGCATGCACGATCGAGCTCGTCTCGCTCGGCGAATACCCGTCCGAGGTTGAACCATTCGCCGGCGCTCTCAGCCGGCGACGCGGCAATGGCCTGCTCGTAGAGCGGCAGCGCTTCATCGAGCGCCCCGCGCTCGCGCACCAGTCCGGCAAGCATGACGAGGATCGCCCGCAGCGGCGGCTTGTCGCGCGGGCGTTCCATCGCTCGGCGGAGCAGGGCTTCCGCGCGCTCGATCTCGCCCGCGTCACGCCACATGACGGCGACGTTGGCGATCGCGAGATCGTAGTCGGGACGCAACGCAACCGCGCGCTCGAACGCTGCCAGGGCCTCGGCGTTTCGCCCAAGCGAGCGCAGGGCGTTGCCGAGGTTGTTGAAGCCGCGCGCGCCCTTCGGGTCGATCGCCACGACGCGGGAAAAGGCATCGGCCGCACGTTGCGTCTCGCCGCGCTCGCCATACAGGATGCCGAGTCGCTGATGCGCATTGACGAACGAAGGCTGCAGCGCGACGGCACGCTCGAAGCTTTCGATCGCCTGAACCATATTGCCCGACTGCTCGGCCAGGTCCCCCCGTGCATAGTGAACGAGCGGCTCCTTGGGACGGAGTCGTAATGCCTGCTCCACATGCGCACGCGCCGAGTGTCCGTCCCCCGAGCGCGTGGCGCACGCCGACAGCAGGAGATGCGCCGCCGCCGAGCGCGTCGGCTCTCCGCCCTCGATGACGGTCCGACTCTCCCGGCGCGCGCCGGCGATGTCGCCGGCAGCGAGCAGCGACCTTGCACGTGCAAGCGCTGCGTCAGCCGATCGAGCGGGCTTCGTGCCTGTCATGTTCGAGCACGCCGGGCGCCCGCTCCGCGAGCGCCGCGAGATAGGCACGCTCGAGGTTGCGCGTATGGCCACGCATGTTCGTCAGCGCAGATTCGCCAAGCGCCGAACGGATCTTTCCCTTGACTGCACGCATGAACTCGGGATCGCCAGCCAGTCGGCAGGCGATGTCCACGTATTCGCCCCCGGTTTCCGCAACCGTATCCATCACCCCGAGATTGGCGAGTATCGAATACGACGTGCGCTCCTCATGCCGGCGACCGACGAGCGTGACGACGGGCACGCCCATATCGAGTGCCTCCAGCGTTCCGTTGACCCCGCCATGCGGCAACGGATCCAGCACGAGGTCCACGAGCGCGTAACGCGACTGGTTCTCCGCGTCGTTGCGACCTTGCGGCAGGAACACGATGCGCTCCCGCTCCATGCCGACCGTTTGACAGATGCGCTGCAAGACGGTGCGAAGGGCTGGCTGCACCGGTGAAAACGCAATCACGGCCGTGGGCAGGCGGTGCAGCACCTCCCGCCAAAGCTCGAGGCAGCGCTGGGACAGCTTGAGCGGCGTGACGAATGCGCCGATCACCAGAGCATGAGCGGCGATACCCGCCTGCGCCCGGGTATAGAGGCTTGCAGCCGGCTCGACGTGCCGATACGGATAGACGCAGCCGTCCATGACGAGCATCGGCTCGATCTGCATTTCCGGATCATGGCCGACGTCGGCATAACGATCCGTGAGCTTGTAGTCGATCGCCGACATGCCGAGGGTGCCCGCGCTTGCCACATGCGTTATCTGCACACGCGCCGGCGCCAAGGCGAATATGCCGGGGCGTCCGCCTTTGGTGTGTGTGGACAAGTCGACGAGCACGTCGAGATCGTCATCCGCGATGCGACGCGCGGCATCGCGATCGGACAATGCATCGATGACGTTCAGCGCACCGAACAGCGATTCGTAACGGTCGGTCCAGGCGTCACGGACTCCGCTCGTGCTGTAGGCGTAGAGATCGAAGCGATCGCGGTCGTGATGACGGAGTGCTTCGTACATCATCTTGCCCATCACGTGATTTCGAAAGTCGCCGGATAGGTAGCCGATCCGCAGTCGTCCCGGCTTGCGCGGCGCGCCCTTCGCTCGCGGCTCCCCGTATAGGTGCCGGGCCAACGCGTCGTGCGTTCGGGCAAGCCGACCGAAGAGCGCGGGTTCGACGTCGAAGAAGTGCAGCAGGTAGAGAATCTGCTGAAGCCCGTCGAGCACCTCCTCCGGCTCCCCTTCCGAAAACCGCCCGTCTCGAAGGCCGGCGAGATACGATTCGAGCCGTGGGAAATCGGCGCGATGCGCGCAAACCTCCAGCGCGTTGACAGCGAGCGCGACATGCCTAGGACAGTTCGCTTCGAAGCGTTCGAAATTGGCGAACCACGCATCGAGCCGTCCGGAGGCGAATAGCGTCTCGGCGAGCGCCTTGTAGGCCGCAGCGTTCGTCGGCGCCCGCTCGAGCACCTTGCCGAAGGCAGCGATGGCGCCGGCAGTGTTGCCCTGCTGATCGAAGATGACGCCCAGGTTGAAATCGGCCGCGTAGAAATCGGGACGAAACGCCAGGGCCCGCTGGTAGGCGCGCGCGGCTTCGCCCGGTCGCCGTGCCATCTGCAGCGCCACGCCCTGGTTGTAATGCGTCTCACCGTGCGTAGGATCGCGCTTCAACGCTTCGTCGAACGCGCGGAGCGCTGCGTTCGCATCCTGGTCTTTGAGATGTGCGCGGCCGAGCGCGCGCCAGAGCAGCGCCGAATCGGACGCGCGCTCGAGCCCCTGTTCTGCAATCCTCGCAGCCACCTCCGCATCGCCGTTAACCATTTCGATATCGGCGAGCGCTACGCGGGCATCGGTGAAATCCGGTGCGCACTCGACCGCTGCGCACAACCGTTCTCGTGCGATTGCAACGTCGCCATGGGCGCGAGCCAGCAAGCCTCGAAGATACAGCGCGGGCGCGAAATCTGGCTGGACATGCAGTACTTCGTCGTAGCCGCGAACGGCCTCGGACGTTTCGCCACGTTCGTGCGCATGGACGGCCGCTTCCCAGCGTTCGGCGAGTTGTGCGGCGGTCATATCGCACGTCGGGCGGTTTGCAATGTCAACAGCGAGCGCTTCCAATGCGTCGACGAGCGATGCAATCGACCCCGAATCGCCGGTTGCAAGGACGCGATCGCCGAGCGCTTGTGCAAGCGGAACCGGCTCGTGCCGAACAAGCCAGACCGTGCGCGCGACGCGACGCGCGAGAACGGGACCGGTCGGCAGCCGAAAGCCGGCGAAGTCGATCAGCACATCGAGGTCGAGCGATGCAATGCCCCGCGCTGCGAGATCCGCATCGGCGGGCAACAATCTCAGATCAATGAACCGACCTGCCGGGCTTGAACTTTGCACCGAAGCAGCGAACAACGTGAAACCTGCGCCTTGTCCCGAGCGCCGCACCACGTCGCGGATGATCATCGCCTCGCTGCCGGCATCACCGTTTTCGATAATCATCCCGGCGCGAATGCCGCGCCCTGCCGTACGCAACGGCCACAACAACGGCATCGCCGACGCGTAAAACTTGCGACAGCTTTGCGCGTATCGATCGGCGAGGCGGTCGGCATGCTCGGTGAACCCGGTCTCCGATGCTGCAAGCGCCACGCGGCGCAAGTGATCTTCGCTGCCCGCCGTGATCGTTGCGTCGAGTATCGCGCCGAGGACAGCGGACACGCTTTTGGCGTAGTGTGAATGCCGTTCGAGGACGCGCGCGCCGACCGCGCCGAGCAGCTCCAGCGGCCAGCGTCGATCCGAATGGATGGCAGTCGCCAGGGACGCGTCCTCGATCGCTTCGGTGCTCGTCATCTGCAGCAGGCGCGCGAGTGCCGTCGCGCGGGGCTCGTCGGGACGAAGCGCAAGCACACGGCCGACGGCTGCAACGGCGGCATCAAACTGTCCCGTCACGGCAAAGGCATCGGCCAGCGCATGCAAGCTCGGCACATGATCTGGCGATCGCTCGATCGCTGCCTGCCATGCAGCGATCGCCTCGGCCTCGCTACCGAGAAGCCAGGCTATCTCACCCAGATGAAATCGCGCGTCGATGCCGTTGGTCGCCTCGCGCAGCGCGCGCCGATAGCAGAGCATCGCGTCGATCACCCTGCCCTCCCCCTGGTGCGTGCGTCCGCGTGCGAGCCAATCGGCGTAACGTTCGAGTGTCATCGCGACGCCCGGTGCGAATCACGCATCGAGCCGCGCCTTGAGCGCATCGATCAGCGGCGTCGGCGTCATGCGGTACAACAGGCGGCCCATCGGCGTGCGTCGAATCGCGAGCGCACGTCGCGCGAACCGCGCGATCAGCGTCGCGTCGCTTGCCGCCATTGAAGCGGGCTCGACCGTCACTTGGTCGGATGACGTCGCCTCGGCGACGGGCGCCGGAGGCAGCCACGGCTGATAGCCCAGCGCATCGCGCACACGCGCATTCGTGAATCGCTCGAAGCGGGAAACGGCTGCTCGTCGGGCGATCGCCGCGTCGTAACGCTCGAGTGTCGAATGGGCCATGGTCTGCGTCGAGACGTGGACGACCGCGCGCGCCTTCGCGGCTGCGCTTGCGCGTGCTTCCGTCGTATCGGCACCCGCAAGCGACACGACTCGCTCGAGCATCCGCGATTCGTCGGCCCATTCGTCGCCGGTCAGCACCCACCCGGCTCCCGATGCCGCAACGCGCTCCGCAAGCGCGCCGATCGGCGGAACGAGTACCGGCACGCCGGCACGCCAGGATTCGGACAGCGTGTAGCTGAACGTCTCGGGGCCCGCCGACGGGAACAGCACATAGCGCGCCTTGTAGTGCCGAAGCAGCGCCGGCAGATCGCGTGCATCGTAGCGCCCGTGAACGGTGAGCCGACCATCGTCCGACTGCCACGGTCCCTGCTGCACGTCGAGATAGCCGATGACGACGATGCGTAGCGCAAGCTGCTGCTCGCGAAGGAGCTCGACGATTCGCTCCACGCGGCGCGCCCCCTTGTCCGGGCCGATCGCACCCAGAACGGCCACCACCGGCATGTCGTCTTCGGGCATGAGCGCGGCAAGGCGCAAACCCGGCGTCTGCGTGGGAGCCGCATTGGTCATGCCGTGGGGAATAACAACGACCTCGTCACGCCGAAAATATCGGCGGAACATCGCAGCAGCCCACTCGGAAGGAGCGAGGATGAACGCGGCGCGCGCAACGAGCGCGGCGTGCGACTCGCGCCACGCCGAAACGTCGATGCCGGCGAACGCCGTTTGCGCGCCCAGGCATGCCTGGCACGCGCGTCGGTCCGTCACCCCTCCACAGTAGCGACCTTGCGCGTCGAGAAACGTGATCGTCGGGCAGGCAAAATTGAGATCGTGCAACGTGTAGCCGAACGGAATGTCGACCTCCGTAAGTGCCTCGATCACGCCTTCCCGGCATCCCGAGATGTTGTGCAGGTGAACGAGGCCGATATTGAAGGTGAGGAGAAGGCCGCTGACGTAATCCGCCCAACGTTCGCCCTGTTGCCGCGTGAAGCTGAACGTTGCGACAGATCCGTCGGCGCGGTGCTCTTCGACCTGCCAGCGGTCGCCAATGGTGACGGCGAGGTAATGTCGCCAACGTTCCCGCGACGCCGTGATCAATGCACGGACGTGCGTCTCGGTGCCCCCGCCGTGATGATGAATCACATGCAGCACGCCCGGCGTTTCCTCCGCCGCGGCGAGGCGCGATCGTGCCGCTTCACGCAGCGCGCGCAGCGGATCCATGGCAATGTAGCGCTCGACCATCTCCTCGTAATGCGGGTGGCGCGCGCGGATGCGTGCAAGATTGCGCCGACCGAGCTCGCCCTTCCTGCCCTCGAAGGACCGGCCACCGGTGTGAACGACGAACGCGTCGTCAGCCAGCACATTGCGCCATCCCGCCCGCGCAGCGCGCAAACAGAAATCGTTCTCCTCGCCATAGCCGGCGCCGAACGCGAGGTCGAACGTGCCGATCGCGTCGATCGCCGCGCGCCGAACGTACATGCAGAACCCAACGCCCGTGGGCAGGTCGGGATAAGTCGGGACGGAAGACGCGGCAAGCGCCTCGCGCACGCGTTCGGGATCCGCGCCAGGCGGCCATGGATTGTCTTCGCAGAATCGCGGGAACGAGCAGATCTCGGCATTGTTGGAAAACGGCGTCACCGTCGCGATCGACGGGTCGGAGGCGGCGCAGCGCACAAGCGCTTCGAGCCATCCGTGAGTGACGATCGTGTCCGAGTTGAGCAGTACGACGTCGGCGTGGGAAAGCGTCATTCCACGATTGGCCGTGGCGGTGAACCCGAGATTCCGTTCGTTGCGCAGCAGGACGACGCGCGGATCGCCGCGTTGCAGTTCCCGAAATGCATCGCGCACACCGGGATCGGGTGATCCGTCGTCGATCACGACGAGCCGGAAGGCGTGCGTGGTGGTCGAGCCAAGAACGCTCGCGACGCAAACCCTGAGATCTTGCGGAGCGTTATAAACGGGAACGACGACGTCGATCGGCAGCCCGACGGGCGAAGACGACGTCATGCGGTGCGGATCCGATTCCAGAAGCGACGCGCGCGCAGCCAGGGCAGCAGCAACCACCAGCGGACGCTCTCGCGGTAACCGATGATCCGTTCCTGAGCAGCGATCTCCGCCGCAAGCCGATCCCGGTCCGCGATGATCTGCGCGAGCTCCACGCGCAGCTCGGCCTCGACGCGATCGCGCTCCTTGATCACGCCGTCCCGATGCTTGACCATCGCCTGCAGCTCACGCGAATGCCGGACCTGGTCGCGCAACTGCTCGTCGCGCGTGCGCAGCAGCGCGTCCAGCCTGATCACTTCCCGCGCCTCGCGATCGACGCGATCGAGCTCGCGATCATCGCCGTCCGTGAACAACGACAACGAACGATACGCGGAAGGCAACGCGTCGCGGGTACGAGCGGCGACCAGCACGAAGTACATCGCCACAGGCGGTGCGGCCGCCACGGCCATCGTTGCATCGCCCACGAAGGCTTCGTACTCGCCGTTCATTTCCTCGCACCACAAGGCGGAACCGAAATACCGGCGCTGCCGATGCCATCGCTGCGCGGGAAAGTGTGGATCGATCAGCCGCACGAGCTCGTCGCGATCGAGCTCGTGGCGATGGAACGGGTTGACGTATCCGCGCGCATCGCTGTACTG
>JBKPOL010000423.1:0-6876 GCA_046733075.1 Pseudomonadota bacterium
GCTCCCCCATGAACACGCTCGGCGTGACCACGACGTCGCAGCGCCGGTAAAACTCGCGGGAATAAGCACGCACGACCGCGGCGATGCCCGCACCGAAACGGCGCGCGGCCATCTGCACGATGTCGCTATGGCAAAAAGCGATGACCGGGACGTCGAGTGAGCGGGCGGCAGACAGCGCCGCCCATGCCTCGGGTCCGGCATCGCCCACTTCGATCAAGTCGGGTCGCGACGCGCGGATCTCGCGCGCCCACCTTCGCATGGCCAGCGGCCAGCGATGCCCCTGCGGTTGCAGCGTCCACGTGCGGAGGTACCGCTCGCCCGAAGGGCCGTCCTCATCCGAAGGTCCGGGCACGAGGAGCGAGTGCCGGATGGACGTGTGCCGCCGCAGCCAGGCGCGCTTTGCGCGCAGGTAACGAACCACGCCGCCACTGGTCGGCGCGTACAGCATGGTGACGTCGAGCAGATGCATCCGTCGAACCGAGGTGGCGGCAGCCCGCGCTTGCGACGCGGACCTACCGGCAAGTCTTCCGGGAGTTTCCCGTCCAGCGGCGACCGCCGGTACGACGGCCAGAGCGCGCAGACACCCGTTCCCGCGCTCTACTATCTTTGTCGCCTGACAATCTGTCAATCAGGTGTACGCGACGATTACTGGGCCTTGTCCTTGGTTGCGGGAGTCGCACCCGGAGATGCCGACGAGCTCGTGCCGCTGCTATTTGATGACGTCGAGCCGGACGACGGCGTGGACGATGAGCTGGACGCCCCGGACGACGGCGGCGTGCTGGACGACGTGCTGCCCGGCGTCGAAGACGAGCTCGAGGTCGAGCCGGTGCCCGAAGATGTCGAGCCGGACGACGTCGAGCCGGCGGACGATGGCGGCGTGGTCGTCGACGACGAAGATGAAGACGGCGACGGCGTTACAGTGGGCGGCGTCGTGGAGGACGTGTTCGACTCACGCTGGCAGCCTGCGACACCAACCGCAAGACCCGCACAAAGCAGAGTAATGAAAGTTGCACTTCTCATTGTGAATCTCCAGAGGGGTTGAGGGAGAGCGATGCACGGTCGATTTAGCAGAATCGGTGCCACGAAGCGCGTCGTAGCGCACCATATCGGCGACCAAATTTCGTTTTATAAACAGCACCGTCTCCGTTCGGCAACGCCGGGGGCGCCGACACAGTGACCCCGATCCATCTCACGTCCGACGCGCAAATTTCATCGATCGCCGGTAATTATTACGAAGCGACGGCGTGCACATCGGGGCGCAGGGAATGGCGCGAATGATTCGGAAGGAATTTAGCCCGGATGACACATTGCACGATCTCGGTATACTCTTTGCGCGGGAAGTCTTACGCGCTGGCGTGTGATGCCGGCGACCAAGGAATGGAATGCCGCACGCTCTGATCGTCGATGACGACGCGAATGCCGCTGAAGCGCTGGCGGAGCTCGTCAAGGACCAGGGTTTCACGACCGCCTGCGCCGATTCCGTCGAGGGAGCGCGCGACCTCCTCGGCACCGCACCGGACGTCATCCTCCTCGACCTGATCCTGCCGGATGGCAATGGGCTCGAGTTGTTGCGAGACGCAACCAACCGGGACGTCGAAACGCAGGTGATCGTCATTACCGGACACGCCACGCTCGAAAGCTCGATCGAGGCGATGCGTCACGGCGCGACGGACTATCTGCTGAAGCCGATCAACCTAGCGCAGCTGCGTGGCGTGCTGTCGCGCGTCGCACGACCGCCGGAGCTATCGGCGGAAGTGAAAGACCTGCGCTCCGAACTGCGATCGCTCGGTCACTTCGGCCGCCTCGTGGGTGGTTCGCCGCCAATGCAGCGCCTCTACGATCAGCTGAGCCGCGTCGCGCCGACTGGCGCAACGGTGCTTATCACCGGCGAGAGCGGGACCGGCAAGGAAATCGTCGCGCAGACAATCCACGACGTGAGCCGCCGGCGACTGCGGCCCTTTCTTGCGGTCAATTGCGGTGCGATATCGCCGCAGATCATCGAAAGCGAATTGTTCGGCCACGAGAAGGGCAGCTTCACAGGTGCCAATCGCCAGCATCGCGGCTACTTCGAGCGCGCGCATGGCGGCACGCTGTTCCTGGACGAGATCACGGAAATGCCGATGGATCTCCAGGTCAAGCTGCTGCGAGTTTTGGAGACGCAGACGGTGAGCCGCGTCGGCTCCGACAAGCCGATCGAAACCGACGTGCGCGTACTTGCGGCAACGAACCGTAATCCGCACGACGCCGTTGCAACCGGGAAGCTGCGCAAGGATCTGCTGTACCGATTGCAGGTATTCCCGCTCTACGTCCCGCCGCTGCGCGAGAGGAGCGAGGACATCGAGCTTCTCGCCAACCATTTCCTCGCGCAACTCAACAAGCGAAGCAACACAACGAAGGCACTCACGCCGGCTGCGATCGACCGTTTGAAACGCTATCACTGGCCGGGAAACGTGCGCGAGTTGTCGAACGCGATTCACCGCGCGTTCATTATGACCGACGGCGAGTGGATCACCCAGGTTGGACTGTCGCAGGAGCCCACGCTGTCGGCCGATTTCAGCGGGCGCTCGTTCCAGATCGGCGTCGGAGACCGGATCGACGCCGTGGAGAAGCGGCTGATCCTCGCGACCGTCCAGCATACGCACACGAAGGAGGCCGCGGCTGAGATTCTCGGGATCAGCGTGAAGACGCTTTACAACCGGCTGCGCGCATACGAATCCGGAGCCGATCTTCCGCGGACATCGCGGAGCAGTCCGCAGCAGGCCGTGCAGGGCACGATGCCCCAAGCCGGCGCGACCGACGTGCCTCTCGAGCGCGACCCGCGAACACCCGCCTCCTAGTTCCTTTTACCGCGCGCCACTCACTTGTCCGATGAACGTCTGAACGTCGGGCCATTGCTGGTGCGCCTGCTCGGCGGCGGCGTCGTGTTGGTGGACGGCGCCCTGGCGTGCAGCTACGCGGACGAGCGCGCCTGCGAGTTGCTCGGTGCGCCCGACATGGACGGACTGCGCAGCCAGTGGCATCGACTGCGCAATGTGCTCCATGTGCACGAGCTCGCGGACATTCGCGACGAAACATCCATTCAGCGCCGCGTCGATATCGTCATGGCCGAAGGCACGCGGAGCCTGAGGATCGAACTGCATCCACTCCCTGCCGGGGGCTGCGTCGTGCTGATTCGCGACGTGCACGTGCTCGATGCGGCTGATCGCCTGCTGCTCCTCGCCTCGGAGACCTGCGCGAGCCGTCCCGCGCTCTCGGGGCTCGTGCACCAGGCGAAAGGACCGCTCAACAACTTCCATCTGACGCTCGCGCTGCTCGCGACGAGTCTTGCGCGAAGCAGCGGTGCTACGACGGACCCCGCGTTCGCCAAGTGGCAGCGCTATCTGGACGTCCTGCAGAGCGAGTATCAGCGGCTCACCGAGTGCATCAACGAGATCGGCGCGCAAGCCCACCCGAACGATCCGGAACGGTCTGACCTCGACATGAACGAGATCGTGTCGGACGTCGCGCGACTACTCCGGCACGAAGTCACGCTGCGCGATGCGGCGATCGAGGCCGAAGTATCGCGGACACCGTCCCCCGTGCACGGCGACGCGAGCGCGTTGCGGCTTGCGCTCATCGGATTCGTGCTATGCGTTCTCGATCGAACGCTGCAAAACGGCCGCGTGATGATGGAGGTAGACTGCGATGATTCGCGCGTCCGCGTTCGGGTCACGGGCGTTCCCGCAGTGCCCGCAGACGACGTGGCGCGCACACTGTTCGAGTTGAGCCCTGCGAGGACATCGCCTCGAGCGGTGGCGGGCCGGCTCATCGTCGAATTGCACAACGGCCAAGTGTCTACGACGACCATTGTTCCCGACACGTGGGGGTTCGTCATTTCCATTCCCGTTGCAACGCGCGCACACAGCACTCACTGAAGCACGCGACTCGCTCGCTCATTCAACGTTGCCGGTAAGAATTGCCGGGGAACGCGCAGCATTCCCTTGCGCCTCTGCCGCTTCCTCGTGGAGAACCGCTTCTCCTCGGAGAACGGCACGCTGCTTGCAGACAACGGGGCAAGCATGACGAACTCCTCTGCAACGCGCATGCGACGCACGATCGCAAACGACAATGACCGGACCGCAACCCGTGGCAAGGATAGCGATGATCAGCGAGCATGCATCGCCGCTCGCTGCCGCGGGTGGCGTTGACTCTGGCGGGCAAAACATCTATGTCGCGCATACTGCCCGTCATCTCGCGGAGCTCGGTTACGCGGTCGATGTCTTCACGCGGCGCGACAGCGACAAGCTGCCGGACATCGTTGAATGGCATCCGGGCATTCGCGTTATTCACGTCACGGCGGGACCGCCGCGCTTCGTGCGCAAGGAGTCGCTGCTTCCGCTGATGTCCGATTTCGCGCGCCAGGTCGTCGACGCTGCGCGCGAGGCCAACGAGCGGGGTGAGCCGTACGCGCTGTGCCATGCGCACTTCTTCATGTCGGGCCTCGTCGCGCGCCGCCTGAAGCAGGAGCTCGGCATTCCGTTCGTCGTCACATTCCATGCGCTTGGACGCGTACGCCTCATTCACCAGCCGCACGACGAGTTTCCGCCCGAACGCTGCGTTCTTGAGCAGATGGTCATCGACGCGGCCGACGCGATCATCGCCGAGTGTCCGCAAGACGAAGCAGATCTGCGACGACTGTATCGCACCCCGTCGTCGCGGCTGCGCATGATTCCGTGCGGCTTCGATCCCGATGAGCTCACGCCCGTCGACCGCCGTGAAGCGCGCGCGCGCTTGCGGCTGCCCCAGCATCGTCCGATCGTGCTGCAACTCGGACGCATGGTGCCGCGCAAAGGCGTCGAGACGGTCGTCCGTGCGCTCGGCATCGTCGAGCGCGATTACGACATTCGCCCGCTGCTCGTCATCGTCGGCGGCGAATCCTTCGAACCCGACCCTGTACTGACGCCGGAGATCGGACGTCTGCAGCGGATTGCCGCGGAGGAAGGCGTCGGCGACGACGTGATTTTCGTCGGTCAGCGCTCGCGCTCGGAGCTGCGCTACTTCTACTGCGCCGCGGATGTCTTCGTCACGATGCCATGGTACGAGCCGTTTGGCATAACGCCCGTCGAGGCGATGGCGTGCGGCGTGCCCGTCATCGGGTCGCGCGTCGGTGGAGTGCAGTACTCGGTCGAGGATGGGCGAACTGGATTTCTCGTCGAGCCGCGCAACGCGGAAGCGCTCGCACGTCGCCTCGCGCACGTATTCAGCAATCCCTCGATACCCCGCCTGCTCGGCAAGCGCGGCCGCAAGCGCGCGTGCGAGCGCTTCACGTGGCAGCGCGTGTCGAGCTTGCTCGCTGACGTGTACGCCGAAGTCGCGGCGACCGCGTCGGTGGCGACGTCCGTCGCAGCCCAGGCGCAGGGCCAGCGCTGATTGGACGCGCAGAAGCTCATGCAAGGCCGGGTCGTCCTCGTCACGGGAGGCGGTCAGGGCCTCGGCGCAGCGATCTGCAATGAAGTGGCGAGCGCCGGCGCAACGGTCCTGGTCGTCGATCGCAGCGAACGCGCCGACGCGACCGTCAACGCGCTGGTCGCACAGGGCGCCCGCGGCTTCGCGCTCCGCGGCGACGTCGGGAACGAAAGCGACGTGCAGCGTTTCATGGAAGAAGCGCGGTCGCGCTGCGGCCGGCTCGACGCGGTCGTCAACAACGCGGGCATCGACCTCACGACGGGTGTGGACACGCTCCGCGTCGACGACTGGGACGCCATCATCCGCACGAATCTTCGCGGGCCCTTCCTTTTGTCCAAGTTCGCCCTGCCGCTTCTGAAGGAGCAGGGCGGGGACATCGTCAACGTCGCGTCGACCGCCGCCAAGCGCGGCTGGCCGAACGCGAGCGCGTACCACGCGAGCAAGTGGGGCCTGCTCGGCCTTTCGTACGCGCTGCACGCCGAGCTTCGAGCACATCGCGTGCGCGTCACCGCAGTCATCGCAGGCGGGATGCGCACGCCTTTCCTGCTCGAACGCTTTCCCGACCTCGACCCAGCCAAGCTGCAGGACCCGGCTGACGTCGCGCGCGCCGTGCGCTTCGCGCTGACGCAGCCGCGCGAATCGGTCATCGCGGAAATCACCGTGCTTCCCGTGCAGGAGACGTCATGGCCATGAGCGACCACGAAGAAGAAGTGCGTGCCGTAGTCCTCCACACGGACGGTACGTTGATCCGCAACGTTCCATACAACGTCGATCCTGCACGCATCGAGCTGCTGCCGCACGTGGGACGCGGTTTGCGCCGCTTGCAGGACGCAGGGTACGTGCTCGTCGTCGTGTCCAATCAGCCGGGCGTCGCGCTGAACCGCTTTCCGGCGAGCGCGCTCACGCGAGTCGAAGCACGCATCGACGACTTGCTGGCTCCGTTCGGCGTGATGATCACGGGTTACGGTTGGTGCACGCATCATCCGGCGGGCGTGCGCATGCGCGGCGTCGTCGCGTGCACGTGCCGCAAGCCGCGTCCGGGACTGCTGCTGGATGCTGCAGCCAACCACCGGATATGTCTCGCGCAATCGTGGATGGTCGGCGACATTCTCGACGACGTGGAGGCCGGAAGCCGCGCCGGGTGCGGAACGATCCTCGTCGATCGCGGAAACGAAACGCGTTGGCGCGCCGGTCGGCTACGCACGCCGTGCGCGATCGTGTACGACTTTGCCGACGCCGTCTCGTTCATCTTGAACGGCGGGCGCGCCATCGAGAGCACGGTTCGAGCCGGCGAAGCCGCGCACGTCGTCGGATGAACGTCGGCAGCGCCTGGCCACACGCGCGCACCATCCTTGCCGTGCGCCTCGACGGCATGGGCGATCTGCTGATGACCACACCGGCGCTGCGCGCACTGAAGGAACGGCCGGCCAC
>JBKPOL010000424.1:0-5200 GCA_046733075.1 Pseudomonadota bacterium
CTTCGAACACGGCGATCAGGCTGACGGCGACGCCGAACGCGAAACTCTTGATGAAGCCGTTGACGACGTCGTAGCGGAAGTCGACCGCCGCCTGCATGTTGCCCCAGAAGGCACCCGCGTCGATGCCGATCAGCCTGACGCCGACGAGGTATGCACCGAACACGCCCAGCGTCGAAAACAGCGCGGCGAGCAGCGGCATCGACACGATGCCGCCGAAGAAGCGCGGCGCGACGACTCGCGCGAGCGGATCGACGGCCATCATCTCCATCGCCGAAAGCTGCTCGGTGGTCTTCATCAGGCCGATTTCGGCGGTGATCGCGCTGCCGGCGCGGCTCGCGAACAGCAGACCCGCGACGACCGGACCCAGTTCCCGCACGAGCGAAAGCGCGACCAGGATGCCGAGCGACTCGTTGGCGCCATAGCGCGTCAGCACTTCATATCCCTGCAGTGCGAGCACCATCCCCACGAACAGCCCGGACACGAGGATGATGACGAGCGACAGCACGCCAGAAAAGTAGATTTCGCGGAGCGTGAGCCGCAGGCGCCGCAGCGCCGCCGGCGAGTGCGTGAGAACCGCCACCGAAAAGCGCGCCGCGAAACCGAAGCGCTCGATCGAGCTGACCGTCCGCTCGCCGACCCGCCGGAGCGCCCACGTCACCGTCTCACTGCGCACGCGAGAACTCCCGTGCAAGCGCCTTTGCCGGATAGTGAAACGGCACGGGACCGTCGGGTGCGCCGTCGACGAACTGGCGGACGAACGGATCGCTCGACTTGCGCACGTCGGCCGGCGTTCCCTGCGCGACGATCCGGCCCTCAGAGACGAAATAGATGTAATCGACGATCTTCAGCGATTCGTAGATGTCGTGCGTCACGACGACGGACGTGATGCCGAGCGCGTCATTCAGCTCGCGTATGAGCTGACCGACGACGCCGAGCGAGATCGGGTCGAGACCTGCGAAGGGCTCGTCGTACATGACGAGCATCGGGTCGAGCGCCACGGCGCGCGCAAGCGCGACACGCCGCGCCATGCCGCCCGACAGTTCGGCCGGGCGCAATTGCGCCGCGCCCCTAAGCCCGACCGCATTCAGCTTCATGAGCACGAGATCGTGCACGAGCTCCTCCTGCAGATCGGTATGCTCACGCAGGGGAAAGGCGACGTTCTCGAACACGGACATGTCGGTGAAGAGCGCGCCGAACTGAAACAGCATGCCGATCTTGCGTCGGAGCGCGAAGAGCGCGTCGCGGTCGAGCGACATCACGTCCTGCCCTGCGACGGTGATTGTCCCGCGCTGCGCGCGCAACTGGCCGCCGATCAAGCGCAAAATCGTGGTCTTGCCGCAGCCCGAGCCGCCCATGATGGCGACGACCTTGCCACGCGGAATCGTCATGTCGATGCCGCGCAACACGGGGCGCCGACGGTCATAGCCGAAAGACACGTCCGACAACTGGACAGCCGTTTCAGTCGGACACGTCGGCGCGACGGTGCCGGGTTCGACAACGCTCATCAGGGGGTGCGGGAAAGGAGGAACGCGGATTGTAGCTTCTGGACGAAACGGCGGAAACCGTCGCTTGCCTGCCACACGCGGCGTTGCACCGCCTGGGCATAGCGACGCGTCGTTACGCGTTCTATTGGCCGTCGAGCAGCCGCTTCTCCGCGCGATCGAGCGCGCCGGGGCGACCAAGCAGCACAAGCGCGTCGCCGGGCTCAAAACGCCAATCGGCGCCGGGCGCAACGGACCTTGCACCACGGCGGCGCACGCCGGTGACCTCCACCCAGGCGCGAACGCCGAGCTCGTCGAGCGAGCGGCCGATCGCGTGTGCGCGCTCGTTCAGCAATACTGTATGAAGACGCGGCTGCAGGTTCTCCGCCGCTTCCTGGTCGCTCGCGCCGTGAAAGAAACCCCGAAACAAGCCATAGCGCTCCTCGCGGATGCTGCGAATTTGCTGCAGCACGCGGTTCAGCGGCACGCCGAGCACGAGGAGCGAATGCGACGCGAGCATGAGGCTGCCCTCGAGCACTTCCGGCACGACCTCCGTGGCTCCGGCGGCGAGCAGCTTGTCGAGCTCGGAATCGTCGCGCGTGCGCACGATGACCGGCACCTCCGGCCGCAGCTGCTGCACATGATGGAGGATCTTGAGCGCCGTCGGTGTGTCGTCGAACGTGATCACGACCGCGCGCGCTTTGCCGAGTCCCGCCGACACGAGTGTCTCGCGCCGGCTCGCGTCACCGTAAACGACGCTGGTTCCGTCGGCCGCTTCTCGCACGCGCTGAGGATCGGAATCGAGCGCTAAATAGCTGATGTCCTCGCGCTCGAGCAGGCGCGTCAGGTTCTGCCCGCTGCGACCGAAGCCGCAGACGATCACGTGACCCTGTCGCGCCATCGTCAACGCCGCTACCTGCGTCACTTCGGCGGCTCGCGCGAGCCAGTCGTTGGCTGTCAGCTGCCGCACCCAGGTGTTCGCCTGCTGGATCAGCAACGGCGCTAGCAGCATCGAGAGGATCATCGATGCGAGCACGAGCTGCATGAACCCCGCGGAAACGAGCGCATTGGCCGACGCGAGCGCCAGCATGACGAGCGCGAATTCGCCCGCCTGGGCGAGATAGAAACCCGTTCGCAACGCCGTGGCGAGCGGTGACCCGAACGCGCGCGCGAGCAGCACGATCAGCACGAGCTTCGCGCCAACGGGCACGACGAGGAGACCAAGCAGCGCGAATGGATTGGCAACAACCGCGCGAACGTCGAGCAGCATGCCGATCGTTACAAAGAACAAGCCGAGCAGCAGATCGCGAAACGGTTTGATGTCCTCCTCGACCTGGTAGCGGAACTCAGTTTCCGAAATCAGCATGCCGGCGAGAAAGGCGCCGAGCGCAAGCGACAATCCGGCAAGCTCGGTCAGTTCGGCCATGCCGAGCGTAACCAGCAGTACGTTCAGCACGAAGAGTTCCGGCGAACGCTGTCGCGCGACGATGCGAAACCAAGCGCGCATCGGTCGCTGGCCGAGGAACAGGATGAGTGCGAGCGCGATGACTGCCTTCACGAGTGCCGCACCGAGCGCCCAGCCGAGATCGGTGCTCGATCCGGCGAGAGACGGAATCAGGATGAGGAACGCGACGACGGCAAGGTCCTGAAACAGCAGGATGCCCATGGCGTCGCGTCCGTGCGGCGTGCCGAGCTCGGCGCGTTCGGCGAGCATCTTCGACACGATCGCCGTCGAGCTCATTGCAAGCGCACCACCGAGGACGATCCCTACCTTCCAGCCATGACCAAGGAGCTGTGCCCCGACTGCACCGGCTGCCGTCGTGATGGCGACCTGTGCAAAACCGAGTCCGAACACGGCGCGGCGCATCGTGCGGAACTGCGGCAGGCTGAACTCGAGCCCGATCGAGAACATCAGGAAGACGATGCCGAACTCGCCGAGCTGGCGAGTCGCCGCGTCGTCGGGAACCACTCGCATTGCATGCGGACCGAGTGCGATGCCGACGAGCAGGTAACCGAGAATCGGCGGCAGGCGCGCGCGCCTGCACACGGTGACGACGATGACCGACGCCGCGAGAAGCAGCAGTATCAGCAGCAGCGTATGCGGCATCGGTTCGGGTGTAGCGATCGTCGCAGCATCGGGCGCGAAGTTAGCACGCCGGAGCAGATGTGATCGCGAGGAAGCGGATGCAATCGGGATGAGCTGGCGCGCACGGAGGCGAGCGGATGTGATCGCGACCAAGCGGATGCGATCGCAACCGAGCGGATGCGATCGGGACCACGCAAGGTGCGGCGGTATACTTCGGTCGATGATCGCTCATGCGGGGCTGCGCACCGATTCGGAGGACGCGCCTATCCGGTCCGTCGACGCAGCAGGTGCGCTCGCGCTCGCGCGGAACGTCCTCGAAACCGAGGCGGACGCGATCCGATCCCTTGCCGCGCGTCTTGGCACAGCTTTCGTCGCGGCGCTCGAACTCATGTTTCGCTGCCGGGGCAGGGTCGTCGTGTCGGGCATCGGCAAGTCCGGACACGTTGCACGCAAGCTCGCGGCGACACTCGCCTCGACCGGCACGCCGGCCTTTTTCGTCCATCCGGCGGAGGCGGGTCACGGCGATCTCGGAATGATCACGGCCGACGATGTCGTGGTCATGCTGTCGAACTCGGGTGAAACGGATGAGCTCGTGCTGCTGACACCTCATCTGAAGCGCCAGGGCGCGAAGCTCATTGCGTTGACGGGGAACGATCGAAGCGCGCTCGCGCAATCGGCGGATGTCCATCTCGATGCGGGAGTGGATGCGGAGGCGTGTCCGCTCGGCCTCGCGCCAACGGCAAGCACGACCGCGGCACTGGCGCTCGGCGACGCGCTCGCGCTCGCACTGCTCGATGCACGAGGATTTTCAGTGGACGATTTCGCACGCTCGCATCCGGGCGGCGCACTCGGCCGGCGCTTGCTGACGCGCGTATCCGATGTGATGCGCACGGGAGCGGACGTCCCGCGCGTGCGAGACACCGCGACGCTCGCCGACGCGATCGTCGAGATCACTGGCAAGGGCATGGGCATGACGATCGTCACGACGGGAAAGGGAACGGTCGCCGGGATCTTCACCGACGGCGATCTGCGGCGCTGCCTCGCGCGCGGCACGGACATCATGCATCGGGGCGTTGCCGATCTGATGACGCGCACGCCGCGCAGCATCGAACCGCACCGGCTCGCCGCCGATTGCGTGCTGCTGATGGAGACGCCGCCCAAGGTGACGCAGCTCGTCGTCGTCGATGCAGACGGGATGGCGGTCGGCGCCGTCCATATGCACGACCTGTTCCGCGCCCGCGTCGTTTGAACTCGCCCGGGCCCATCGAGCGAGTGGACGACCCCCTGCTTGTGCGCGCACGCCGCATCCGCTTCCTGTCCTGCGACGTCGACGGCGTGCTGACCGACGGGCGCATCTACGTCGACGATCACGGCCACGAATTCAAGGCGTTCTCGGCGCTGGACGGCGTCGCGCTCAAGCTGCTCGCCCGCGCAGGCATCGTCGTCGCATGGATCACCGGGAGCAAGGCGCCCGCAGTGACGCATCGCGCCCAGCAGCTGCGCATTCCGCATCTGGTGCTCGACGCGCACGACAAGCTGACGCCGTGGGAGCGGTTGCGGAGCGAGCTCCGCGTGTCGAGCAACGAATGCGCGCACATCGGAGACGATCTTCCGGACATCCCGGTGCTCGCCG
>JBKPOL010000425.1:0-2173 GCA_046733075.1 Pseudomonadota bacterium
CTTGTACGAGCTCTCGGTATGGATGCGCTCGCCGGCAGCATAGACGCGTTTGATTCCGTCGATACGCACGGTCTGCGGTGCACGTGCCTCGAGATGCAGCTCGACGCGCCCTGCCGCTGCGTTGTAGCGCGCAACGTGCGCAAAGCCGACGGGCGCGAACGCGGTGCCGAGAACGCGATTGACGTGCAGCAGAATGTTTCGGTTGAACGCAGCGGTGACTCCCGCCGCGTCATCGTACGCGGCGCGCAGGCGTGCGGCGTCTTTTTTTGTGTCGACACCGATCAGCAGTCCGCTTTCACCGTCGCCTTCGCAGTGATGGCGAATCGTTTGCAGAAATTGCAATGCTTCGGAAGGCGCGAAGTTGCCGATCGACGATCCCGGGTAGAACCATGTCGTGGAAGCGCCTGCGAGCTCACGGCGCAGGTCGAGACCCCGCGTGAAATCCGTCAGCACACCCTGCACGTCGAGGTCCGGATGGGCAAGCGCAACGCGTGGCAGCGCCTCGGCGAGCGCGTCGCCGGCAATGTCCACGGCGACGTAGCGCAAGGGCGCGAGCCACGGCAACCACGCAGCACCTTTTGCGCAATCCGCCGCGCCGAGGTCGACCAGTTGCTTGCCGGTTCCGGCGGCCCCGACGATCTCCTCCCGGAACCGCTCGAAGATCGCGGATTCGGTCCGCGTCGGATAGTACTCGGGCAATTCGCAGATGCGGGCGAACAATGCACACCCCGTTGCATCGTAGAAATACTTGGGTGCAATCGATGCCGGTGTCGCGAGCAACGCGGCGACGAGCGCATCGCGCTCGGCGCCCGCGTCGTTCTCGCGGCGGTCGATGATGGAAATGTTTCCTTCGAAGATCGGGTGAGCGAGCGCGTCATGGCGGGTGTCGAGGCGGGGTGACGAGGCGTGCATGCAGGCTCCAGGGGTTCGGGGTCGCGCGGGGCAGCACAATGTCCTTGGATGCCCGACCCGAATGGTCGGTCGAAGGGCGATTTTCTTACCGACCGCGCAGCACCGTCTTCGTTCAACGTCGAACGATCGCGACCCGGTATGCGAATAGCGCCACCGCGGCTCCCGAGGCCAGCGCGTAGAGCGCGACGCGACGCGACTCGTCGATCGCGAAGAGCAGCGTGACGGCAACGGGTGCGAACGCCTTCAGGATGAACTGGGGCTGAGCGAGCCGGCCCAGCAACGCACCATAATCGCGCGAACCGAACAGCACGCTCGGGACGGTGCCACGCACGATCGTCATCAGGCCGTTCGCCCAACCATAAAGCAGCGCGAACGCGAGCGCGGCGAGCCAGATGCCCTGCACGAGGCAAAGCACGATGAGCGCAACGGCAAGCAAGGCGAACGCCAGCGTTCCAACGGCGAGCGGCGGCAGCCGATGCGAGAACGCGAACTCCATCACACGTCCGGCGACCTGCATCGGACCGATCAATGCGCCGACGATGACCGCATCACGCGCGGCCAGACCGCCGGCGGCAAGCAGCACGACGAGATGCGCCGAAATGGCGGACGCGAGAAACGCCGCGAGCGCGAACGCGGCAGCAATCCAGGCGAACGCGCCTCGCCGCGCAGCCGGCTCTGCGCCGGGCGCTGCGCCGGGCGCGGTCGTCGCCGCCCACGTCGCGCGCGGCACGAACGTCAGGTGCAACGGTATGCAGACGAGTGCGTTCAGCGCGGCATGGATCGCGAATGCGACGCGCCAGCCCCGCGTTTCGAGCAGGTATTGCGACAAGGGCCAGAAGACCGTGCTCGCAAATCCCCCGAACAACGTCAGCGCGGTCACGGAGCGGCGATACGCGGGTCCGGACACGCGATAAAGCGTCGCGAAGGCAGGATCGTACAGACACGCGGCCATCGCTAAACCCGCGACGAGCCATCCGAGCAGCAGCATCGCGGCGTTCATCGCACTTGCGAGCAGTGCGCATGCGATCGCGCCAAGCACCGAACCGGCAGCGAGGACGCTCCTGCCGCCGTAGCGATCGATCCGCCGGCCGACCCACGGCGATGCGATCCCCGACAGGAACAGTCCCGCCGTGAAGCTGCCGTAGAGCGCCACGTCGCTCACGGCGAGCGCGTGCGCCATGGGCGGACCGAGAACCGCGATCGAATAGAACAGGGTTCCCCATGAGATGATTTGCGCAATGCCGAGCGCGCAGACGAGCCT
>JBKPOL010000426.1:0-3899 GCA_046733075.1 Pseudomonadota bacterium
TCTTGTAGACGAGGTCGGTCCATGGGAACAACGCGCCGGCGCCCGGACACGCCTTCTCGCACGGCAGCGCGTAGACCTTGAAGTTCACATCGGGCGCGTTCTTCTTGAGCCAGCCGAAGAACCATGATTCGCGGAAGATCACGGCGGCGCGTTTCTGACCGAACGCATCTTCCGGATTCCCGAACGCAAGGCTCGCCACCTTGTCTTTCAGCACGAGATCGCCGAAGTACGTAAGCGCTGCCACCATTTGCGGACTGTTCGCGTATCCGGTCGCCTTCTCCATGTCGGGGCTCAGCAGCCGCGCGCCGAACGCGTGCGCAAAGGGGAGGAATTTATCGGTGATCCCGACCGGGTGACCCTTGCTGCGGATCGCGAAGCCCACCTGCGTTGGCTCGCCGCCTTTGGGATCGGCAATCGTCAGTTTTTTCAGTGCCGCCAGAAAATCGGTCATCGTCTTCGGCGGATCGTCCGGATTCAGCCCGGCTTTCTTGAACATGTCCACGTTGATGTACATCTGCTGGAAGTTGCCGTGCTCGATGGGGATCCCGTAGCGCACGTCCTTCCACTTGCCTACGCCGACCATGTACTTCGGCAGGTTGTCGTCGTATATCTTCGCCAGGTCGGAAGGCATCCTGTCGCAGAAATCGTACTGGCCGCACCACTGATGCGTCATGCCCATGAACATGTCGGGCGCACTGTTCTTCGCCATGAACGCGGCCAGGTATTTCGCCTCGTATCCCTGATAAGGAATCGTGACCACCTCGACCTCATAGCCGGTCTTCTTCGCGAACTCCTTGCCCTTCGCTTCGTACCACTTGTTGAAATCGGGGTTCTGCTCCCAGTGCGTCCACAGCACCAGCTTCTTCTGCTGGGCGAAGCTCGTGTCGGGAATCACTGCGGCAACCACCGCCGCGGCCAGGATCACCGACATCCACCGTCCACCTCGTTTCATGATTTCCTCCTTGTGGCTTCTGTTCACAAAGCTCCGACCGCTGCCTCGATGAACCGATGTGCGCGTTTAGCAGGTACGATTTTGCTTGTCAACAAGCGTTGGACCCCATCGCCGGACGAGGCCGACCGAACGCCAAGCGTCACCGGCTCCCCTATGCCGCGCGCATCGACGGACAAACGACACGAACGTCGACTGCTCGAGCGAGCGCCCGCTGTGGCGCGGTACACGATAGGAAAATGCGTTAACCCGCCGGTCGGCCGGCACGAAGCCGCCGTGCGCGCCACGTCCATCTTGCGACGCATCAAACGCGGGTATAAGCTCGTTTCGTTCGTTCCAATACCCGGTGCAGCGCACAGAAGCACCATCCCTGTGACACTCCACGCGTCAAGTGGAGCTTCCGAACAAGCCTACGTTCCAGATCGGACCAGGAGGCGTCATGAACAAGCTCACTTCGATACTGTTGTGGCCGTTGATCGCCATCGTCGGCGCTTTTTCCTTCGCCGCGCTTGCGTTGGGCCGCGGCGAACACGTGGGCGCTGTCTGGCTGGTGACTGCCGCCGTGTGCGTCTACTTCATTGCATATCGGTTCTATAGCAAGTTCATCGCCGAGGAGGTTCTTCGGCTGGACGACACGCGCCAGACGCCCGCCGAGCGTCACAACGACGGCATGGATTACGTTCCCACCAACCGGTGGGTGCTGTTCGGCCACCATTTCGCGGCGATCGCCGGTGCGGGCCCGCTGGTCGGCCCCGTGTTGGCGGCGCAGATGGGTTTTCTGCCGGGCACACTGTGGATACTCGCAGGCGTGGTGGTCGCGGGGGCGGTGCAGGACTTCATCGTGTTGTTCGCGTCGGTTCGCCGCGACGGGAAGTCGCTCGGCGAGATGATCAAGATGGAACTCGGCCCGACGGCCGGCGGACTCGCGCTCGTCGGCGTGCTCGCGATCATGATCATCATTCTGGCCGTGCTGAGTCTCGTCGTGGTCAAGGCCCTCACGGGAAGCCCATGGGGACTGTTCACGATCGCGGCCACGATCCCGATCGCGCTGTTAATGGGCGTCTACATGCGCGTCATCCGACCAGGACGGGTCGGAGAAGCGTCGGTGATCGGCGTGGCACTCCTGATGCTGTCGCTGATCTACGGGCGCACGATCGCGAATGACCCGACGTGGGGGCCGCTCTTCACGTTGGACGGGCCGCAACTCGCGTGGGCGCTCATCCTGTACGGGGCGATCGCATCGAGCCTGCCGGTCTGGCTGATGCTCGCGCCGCGTGACTACCTCAGCACGTTCCTCAAGATCGGCACGATCGTCGCGCTGGCCATCGGCATCTACTACGTCGCTCCGCCGCTTGCGATGCCGGCGACGACGCGTTTCATCGACGGCACGGGCCCCGTCTTCTCGGGTGCACTTTTCCCGTTCCTGTTCATCACCATCGCCTGCGGCTCGGTGTCGGGCTTTCACGCACTGATCTCGTCCGGCACGACGCCGAAAATGATTGAACGCGAATCGCACATGCGCCTGATCGGCTACGGCGGGATGCTGATGGAATCGTTCGTTGCAATCATGGCGTTGACGGCGGCTTGCGTACTCGATCCGGGCATCTACTTCGCGATGAATGCGCCCGCCGCGGCCATCGGCACGACGGCGTCGAACGCCGCTCAGGTCATTTCCAGCTGGGGATTCACCATCACGCCGGAAATGATCACCCAGACCGCGGCGGACATCGGCGAGAACTCCATCCTGTCGCGCGCAGGAGGCGCACCAACCCTCGCCGTGGGCATGGCGAAAATACTGGCGCAGGCGCTTGGCGGGAAATCGATGGAAGCGTTCTGGTATCACTTTGCCATCCTGTTCGAGGCGCTCTTCATCCTGACCGCGGTCGATGCAGGCACACGCGTCGGCCGCTTCATGATCCAGGACATGCTTGGCCACGTTTACAAGCCGATGGGCAATACCGAGTACCTTCCGGCCAATCTCGTCGGTACCGGTTTGTGCGTCGCGCTGTGGGGTTATTTTCTCTATCAGGGTGTGATCGATCCGCTCGGCGGCATCAACACGCTGTGGCAGCTGTTCGGCGTCGGCAACCAGATGCTCGCGGGAATCGCACTGCTGTTGTGCACGAGCGTGCTCGTAAAGATGAAACGGGAGCGGTACGTGTGGGTCACGCTCCTGCCGACCGCCTGGTTGCTGGTTACGACGCTGACTGCCGGCGTCGAGAAGATCTTCCATAGTGACGATCGCATCGGGTTCGTCGCGCTCGCGCGGAAATTCAGCGCGGCCGCGGCGGAGGGAAGGCTGCTCGCACCCGCCAAGTCCATTGCGGAGATGCAGCGCGTCGCGTTCAACAACTACCTGGATGCGGTGGTCTGTGGCTTCTTTGTCCTGCTGGTGCTGGCGATGTGCGTGTTCGCCACCAAGATCTGCCTGCAGGCATTGAAGCAAACGAAGCCGACGGTCCACGAGATTCCGCCTCTTGCACCTGCACAAGGAGCACTCGCGTGAACCTTTTCAACCGGAACGGATGGCCCGACCTGCACGCGGCCGCACCAAACGCGGCAACGACAGAGTCGGTGCTTCGCAACGTGCGGGGTATTCGTCGCGTTTGCCGGCAACTATTCGGCATTCCTGACTATGAGCGATACCTTGCACACGCGGCGGCGCGTCATCCCGGCGCGCCCGTCCTTTCGCGACGCGAGTTTTGTGCAAAGGCGATCGAGCGGAAGTACGGAAAGAACGGGCCGCGCTGCTGTTAGCGCGCTGCTGTTAGATGTGCAACGCCCCGGTCGGCAGCGACGACGAGATCCACTCGCTCGCCGGCCGGGCGAACCACGTTTTTCATCTTCGATTCTTGTAGGCACTCGCGAAAGCGCGGCGACCTTTCGCACAATGAGCCAGCGTCGTCCGTTGCCGGGCCCTCGGCAAATGACCCGGCGAATCGTGTAGACG
>JBKPOL010000427.1:0-7168 GCA_046733075.1 Pseudomonadota bacterium
CATTGAAAGAGGCGGGGATCATAGCACGCGCACCGCGGGAATTCGCTGAAAAAGCCTTGGTCGGCAAGGAGTTGCAGACGACCATTCGACCGTTGTCGCCGAGGCGACGCCCCTTCGTGGCGCTCTCGTGCGTGTACCGCCCCGACTGCCGGAATAAAGCGCTGCGAGCTGGGGGTGGGTCTTTGGATAAGTCGTGCAAAAAAGAGGGCACGGTCGGAGTGCGCCATGCGCCACCGGAATCGATCTTCCCCAAACGTCGGGCGCGACCCCGGGGCAAAATAGCCTTTCTGGGAGGCAGATTCCATGCCCGCATCAGCGACCCGTTCGGGCAAAGTCTTAAGGAGTCGTAACGTGATTCTGTTCACGGGCCAATCTTATTGACATGTCCACTGCCGACATCGACGAAATCGTCCGGCACGCCTATCAGCTGCAACGCCGAGGAGACTTGGTCGCGGCTGAGGCGTTGTATCGGCATGCCCTTCACGCGCACCCCCGTCATTCCGACTGTTTGCACATGCTGGGCGTGGTATGTCTCAGGCAAGAAAAATACATGCAGGGCGTGGATTACATCGAACAGGCCTGTATTGCCGGAGGCTGGCGCTATCGAGCCTGTTTCGCGAATCTCGTTCGTGGGTTGGAGCAATTGGTCGCCACATTGCCGGAGTCCACCAACGCGCTAGCCGCGAGACAAACGCTGAACGCGGACCGCGCGGCCGGAGCGGCCGCTAGGCGAGACGATGCCGCGCCCCTTGTTTCAGTCCTCATCCCATCGTTCAATCATGCGCGGTTCATTCGCCAAGCGCTGCGATCGGTCTTTTCGCAAACCTATGCCCGGCTAGAGCTTGTCGTGATCGATGACGGCTCAACCGACTCGTCGCCGAACGTCATTCGTGACGAGCTGAGTCGCTGCTCGATGCCACACAAATTCATCTCTCGAGAAAATCGTGGAGCGCCCGCCACGCTCAACGAATGCGTGGCGCTGGCATCGGGTCGTTATATCAACGCGCTCAACTCAGATGATCTTTTTACGCCAACCCGAATTGAAGAAATGGTTCGAGCGATTCATGAAAGTGGTGCCGAGTGGGGTTTTTCACGCTGCGCGCTGATCGACAACGAGGGCAACTTGGCAACCGATGCAGACCATCGAGCGCCAAAAATTAGGATGCACTTTGCTGCGACTGAGGGCAGCGAAGCCATAAGCCATCAATTCCTGCTCGGGAACCCCGTGATCTCCAGCGGGAATATATTTGCCTCAAGAAACCTCGTTCACGAGATCGGGGGCTTCTCCGACTATCGATACGCCCATGACTGGGCGTTCTGCCTCAATGCCAGCTGGTATTCCGAACCGGTCTTTGTGAACGCCGAGCTCTATCGGTACCGCTTGCACGACAGCAATACGATCTCTGAGGCCAACAACGCAGCGGCAGGTGAAGGGTATCTCATCCTTTCGCGATATTGCCAAAGGGCTGAGACGCAAACTGCGATGAATCCGGTGGCACTATGCAAGGCAAACCACCCAGCCAGATTGTCCTTGGTCAAATTGATGCACACGCGTGGCGAAGCAAAATCGAGCGAGCACATTCGACACCTTATTCAGCAAATTCGTGATCAATATTCGCTTCATTCAAGGCGGAACGGTTGCATCTGAATCGTGCAAGCACCCACAGGCTGCACCTGACGAGGTCGAAGTTTTGGGCGCCCGATGATTCGCACCCGGCATTGAGCCGTGTCGACGTTCATGATCCAAGGCACCCGTCTTGGCACGGTCATATTTCAGCGTGGGCCGAGGCCAAGTCGACACGGACAGGGACGCCGCTGCAGAAAGCGTTGATGTCAACAGCAGCCCAATCGAGCTCCATTGCGCCGCCTCAGATGCGCAGGAACGCCTGCTCGGCGGCCGCGACGGTGTCCGCGATGTCGGCATCGGCGTGGGCAGCCGACACGAAGCCCGCCTCGTATGCGGACGGCGCGAGATAGATGCCCGCATCCAGCATGCCGTGGAAGAATCGGTTGAAACGGTCCTTGTCGCACGCGAGCACCTCGGCGTACGTGGCAGGCGGGGACGCGGCGAAGTAGATGCCGAACATGCCGCCGACCGCATGTGCGGAAAACGTCACACCCTGCCGCTTCGCCGCACGCGCGAGCCCGTCGGTGAGCGCGCGCGTCGACGTTGAAAGACGCGCATAGAAGCCCGGCGATTCCGTCGCCGCCAGCGTCGCGAGGCCTGCCGCAACGGCCACCGGGTTTCCCGATAACGTGCCTGCCTGGTAGACCGGCCCGAGCGGTGCGATGAACTCCATGATGGCGCGCCGCCCGCCGAACGCGCCGACTGGCATCCCGCCGCCGATAACCTTGCCTAGCGTCGTCAAGTCCGGCACGACGCCATACAGACCCTGGGCGCCGCGCGCGTGCACGCGGAAGCCGGTCATCACTTCGTCGAAGATCAGCACGGCGCCATTGCGGTCGCACAGCGCGCGGAGCCCCTCGAGAAATCCCGCCTTGGGCACGACGAGATTCATGTTGCCGGCAATGGGCTCGACGATCACGGCGGCGACCGCGTCGCCGTCGGCCTCGAACGTTTCCTCCAGCGCTGTCAACTCGTTGTACGGCAATACGATCGTCTCGCCGGCGATGGCGCTCGGCACGCCCGCCGATGAAGGCTGTCCGAACGTCAGTGCGCCGGAGCCCGCCTTGACGAGCAGGCTGTCGCCATGGCCGTGATAGCAGCCCTCGAACTTGACGATCTTCGATCGGCCGGTGTAACCGCGCGCAAGCCGCAGCGCGGACATCGTCGCCTCGGTCCCCGACGACACGAGCCGCACCAGTTCAAGGCTCGGAACGCGTCGAATGAGCGCCTCGGCCAGCATGATTTCGAGTTCAGTAGGCGCGCCGAATGAAAGACCATGCGCAGCCGCCGACTGCACCGCCTCCACGACTGCCGGATGTGCGTGACCCAGAATCGCCGGTCCCCAGGACCCGACGTAGTCGATGTAGCGCTTCCCGTCGGCGTCGAACAAATAGGGACCTTCGCCGCGCACGAAGAAGCGAGGCGTGCCTCCGACCGAGCGGAACGCCCGGACCGGTGAGTTCACTCCACCGGGAATCACGCGCTGCGCGCGCTCGAACAATTGGTCGTTGCGTGACATGCCGTCGCAAGGGTGAGGCTGGAAAGGTCCCGCGATAATAGGCCATCGCAGGTCGTGCCGCCCGATCACCGAGAGACCAACGAAGAAATGACCTGTTATGCCCTCTCCCAGGACGAGCGGCCGCACGCATTCAAGCTGAAGGTGCTGGCCGTCGGCGGTTTCCCGCGTGTCGACCGGTACATGGCGTCGCACGTTGGTTCCGATCGCCGCCATAGCGTGCAAGACGTGAACCCGACAGTCGCTTGTTCGACGAGGATCCCGCGCTCAAAGAACAGACGATGGGATAGAGGCGGGCCGCGACGGGTTCATGAAACGCTTCCGAGCCCGGGAGCGGGGGACGCTGAAGGAGGCCTGGCAGCCTTACTCCTTCCTGGGCAAGCTGCCCGACGGCAGCCAAGCGGCGCAGCACGTGAACAAGCTTCGCGTCAACGCGCCCGTCGCTCGCCGCGGTGAACGCGTCGAGACCACGCCCGGACCCTCAACGCAGACGTGACGCCGAAGCTCGGGAATCAGCGACGAGAACAGATGGCGGCGAGCGCCATCGCCGCGCGCCGAATCTCCTCCGGATCCTCACGCGCGAAGACGTCGGCAATGACGGCGATCGCGTCGGCGCCGGCGTCGATCAGCGTCTTCGCATTGGCGCATGTGATGCCGCCAATCGCGACGACCGGAACGCCGAGCGAACGCCCGCGCACCAGCAGCGCGCGGTTCGCGCGGCGAGCGCCGGGCTTCGTCCCGGATGGGAAGAAGCTGCCGAAGGCAACATAATCGGCACCGTTCGCCACTGCGCGCACCGCGCCGTCGAAGTCGTCGTAGCACGATGCGCCGACCAGGCGCTCGGCGCCGACACGCGCCCGCGCCTCGGCGATGTCCGCGTCATCGTCGCCCACGTGCACGCCGTCGGCGTTCACCTCCGCGGCGATGTCGGCGTCGTCGTTCACGATGAACAGCGCACGATGGTACGAAACGAGGCGCGCGAGCGTGATCGCCTGTTGAGTGCGCAGCGCCCGATCGGCCGTCTTGTTGCGGTACTGGATGACGGATGCACCGCCGTCGAGCGCCGCGGCAACCTTCCGCGCGAGCGCATCGGTATCGGCGAGGTCCGGCGTCACCGCATAGAGACCCGCAACGCGCGCGACGCGCGCCGCGCGCGTGCTCTCAATGAGTCCCTCGGGCATCCTTGCGCCGGACCGGCTCTCCGTCGACCTCAACTGCCTCCGGCGCTCCCGGCGAGGACTCGTCGTCGGTTCGCGCATCCCGCTCGTCGCGTGCCCAGAACAGGCGATCGGGCACATGCTGCCCCATCCCCGGCCGATATGCCTTCTCGAGCGCGTGCCACGTGAAATCCTGCGCCTCGCGCACCGCTTCCGGCAACGCAAGCCCATTGGCAAGCATTGCCGCGATCGCGGAGGCCAGCGTGCAACCGGAGCCGTGATACTGGTAGGGAAGGCGCGGCCAGGTATCCGAACGAACGATGCCGCTCTTCGCGTAGAGCGTGTTGACGACCTGTGCCGTCGCCTCGTGCGTGCCCGTGACGAGCACGTACTCGCTGCCGAGCTCGACGAGGCGAGCCGCGCACGCGTGCAGCGACGGCTCGTCGTCGTCGAGATCCGCGAGGCGCCGGCACTCCATGCTGTTCGGCGTCAGGATCGTTGTCTGCGGCAGCAGAAGCTCGCGCAACGCGCGCAGCATCTCGTCGCTCGCGAGCTCGTCGCCGCGCCCGGACGCGAGCACGGGATCGAGGATCAGCGGAATATCGGGATAATCGGACAGCACCTCGGCGACCGCCGCGATGTTTTCGACGCTGCCGAGCACGCCGACCTTGAACGCGTCGACCGGCATGTCCTCGAGCAGCGCACGCGCCTGATCCGCGACCCAGTCCGCGTCGATTGCCATGATCCCCTCAACGCCGAGCGTGTCCTGCACGGTGAGCGCCGTCACGACGGACAACGGATGACAGCCCATGCTCGCGAGTGTGATGAGATCCGCTTGCAGACCCGCGCCACCGGACGGATCAGAAGCAGCGAACGTGAGCACGACCGGAGGAAACGCGGGATCGTCGTCGGCGGGCATGAGGCCGCGGCGCAGGCTTGCGCCGCGAAAGGTTTGCGGGTTGCTACACTTGGGATTCTACTCCAGCACCCGCTCGACGCCCCTCAGCGCCGCCGGTCCTCGCGCACCCATGCAATGAAAAAATATATGTGCCTGATCTGCGGTTACATCTACGACGAGGCCGAGGGCGCGCCGGACGAAGGGATTCCGCCGGGGACGCGCTGGGAGGACGTGCCGCCGAACTGGAGCTGCCCCGAATGCGGCGCACGCAAGGAAGATTTCGAGATGATCGAATTCTGACGACGAACCTTTCTGGCAGACGCCGATCAACACGCGCTTCGAAGGGGGTTCCATGCGCATGCTGCACACGATGCTCCGGGTCGGAGACCTCGATCGCTCGGTCGCTTTCTATACCAACGTGCTCGGCATGCAATTGCTGCGCAGGACGGACCGGCCCGAGCAGAAATACACGCTGGCCTTTGTCGGCTACGGGGACGAGCGCACGCACGCGGTGCTCGAGCTCACGTATAACTACGGGGTCGATCGCTACGATCTCGGCAACGCGTACGGCCACGTAGCGATCGAGGTAGAGGACGCTGCCGCGACCTGCGACGCAGTGCGTGCGGCAAGCAGTCGCTACGGTGGTGCGGTGACGCGCGAGGCAGGCCCGGTGAAGGGCGGTTCCACGATCATCGCGTTCGTGCAGGATCCCGACGGCTACAAGATCGAGCTGATCGAGCGCTGAGCGCGCAAACGTTGCTTGCTCAGCTTGCGCGAAGGAGCTGGCGCAGATCGTGCACGAATACGTCCGAAGCCTGTCCGTTCGAAACATAGAGGCGCAAGCGGCCCTGTGGATCGAACACGTAGGTTCCCGCCGAGTGATCCATCGTGTACGAGCCGGCCGTCGCACCCGGGACCTTCTGATAGATCACCTTGAATTCCTTCGCGGTGCGCGCCGTCGCCTCCGCGTCGCCGTAGAGGCCGAGGAAACGCGGATCGAACGCCGGAACGTATTGCGCGAGCAATTGCGGCGTATCGCGCGCGGGATCGACGGTCACGAACAGCACCTGCACGCGATCGGCTTCCGGTCCAAGCCGCTTCATCGCCTCGGCAAGCGCGCCGAGCGTCGTCGGACACACGTCCGGGCATTGGGTGTATCCAAAGAAGATCACCACGGCCTTGCCCTTGAAGTCGGCGAGCCGGCGCGTGTTGCCCTGCGGATCCTTGAGCTCGAAGTCGCGGCCGAACGACGAACCAGTGATGTCGGAGGCCTGGAAAGCCGGTCCCCCGGCATTGCAGGCGGCGAGCGCGAACGCCGCGGCAACGAGGAAAGGGAGCGCGAGGAAGTGAGCGAGCTTCATTCGACGCGTCCCGGCATGGACAGACGCGAGCGCGTATACGCTAGCCGGGAATGGACAGATTGCGCCAGTAGTGATCGAGCAGCAGCGCGGAGAAGAGCGCCGCAAGATACACGATCGAAAAGCGGAACATCGCCCGGGCAAGCCGGTCGCTGTAGGCGCGGTACAGCTGCACGGCATAACGGATGAACATCCCGCCGAGAACGACGGCCGCCGCAAGGTAGAGCGCGCCGCTCATCTTGAGCGCATAGGGCATCAGCGTTACGCCGACCAGCGCGACCGTGTAGAGGACGATCATCACCTGCGTGTAATGCACGCCATGCGTGACGGGCAGCATCGGCAGCCTGGCGTTCGCGTAGTCGTCGCGGCGATACAGCGCCAGCGACCAGAAGTGTGGCGGCGTCCACACGAAGATGATCAGGAAAAGCAGCAGCGCCTCTGCGGAAACGTCGCCGGTGACGGCCGCCCATCCAAGCACCGGCGGCATCGCTCCCGACGCGCCGCCGATCACGATGTTCTGGGGCGTCGCCGGCTTCAGCAGCACCGTGTAGACAACGGCGTACCCGAGGAACGTGCCGAGCGTCAGCCACATCGTCAGCGGGTTCACGAGCG
>JBKPOL010000428.1:0-10801 GCA_046733075.1 Pseudomonadota bacterium
TAGGGACAGTGGTTGCAGATGAACATGACGAGAAGCCCGTTCGGGCCCCGCGCGCTGTTCTGCGTATGACGGCGACCGTCGATCCCCGGGAGGTCGAAACCTGCAGCGGGCCACCCGAGTGCAATCGGCGATGAAGCGGCAGCCATGGACGTTCTCCTTGCAGCGTGATGGGCAGCACGTCATCGTAGCGCGCGCGGGGCGCTACGTCACCGGCGTCGGTCATCGTCGTGACGCGACGCTCTGACCGTGCTGACGCCGCGCATCTTCGTCGATGCCACACAAGGCGCACCTGTCGTCGGCGCCAGCTACGCGTTGACGGAGACAGGCGCGCGCCACGTCGCGCATGCGCTGCGCATGCGAATCGGCGATCGCGTTGCGCTGTTTACCGGGACAGGGGGTGAATATGAAACGACGATCGAGCACATCGCACGCGCGAGCGTCGACGTACGCATCGAACGGCATCTCGACGTGGAGCGCGAGACGTCGTGGCCGGTCACGCTCGTGCAGGGGGTGATCGCGGCCGACATGATGGACCTCGTCATCCGCAAGGCCGTGGAACTCGGCGTGTTCGCCATCGCGCCATTCACTGCGACCCGAAGCCAGCGGTTGAGCGAAGAGCGTGCGGCACGCCGACTCGTTCATTGGCGCCAGATCGCAATCGCGGCTTGCGAGCAGTGTGGTCGGAATCGTGTGCCACAGGTGCTACCATGGGTGGACCTGGACGAACGCCTGTCGCTCGCTGAAGCGCATCCCTTTGCCATCCTCGATGCCGATGCCGGCGCATCGCTGAGCGAGATCGCCCGGACAGCGACTCCGCGGACGATCATCGTCGGACCCGAGGGCGGACTTGCGCCCGAGGAGGTACGGCGCGCGCAGGACAAAGGCGCGTGGGCCGCTCACCTCGGCCGCCGCATGCTGCGGGCGGAAACGGCTGCGCTCACAGCGCTTGCAACGATCAATGCCATTGCCGGGGACGCCCGCTGACGACCTTGTTGTTCAGCCGGAGGCTCAGGTCGGAACGGGACGGGGAACGACGCGCATCGTAGCGCCCAGGATCGCGCGGTCCTCCGGGTCGGGAAGCGCGGCAACCAAACGCTCGGCTTCTTCATAGTGTCGGGCATGGGCCCCGGTGTCGCCGGCCGCGGCAGCGACGTTGGCCGCGACCGCATGCGCCAAAGCTCGTTCCCAGGGCGCGCTTTCCTGCTCGAGGAAAAACGGCTGCGACTGCTTCAGGTAGTGCTTGGCAGGTTGCGGCAACTTGAGCAACCCGTACGTATGCGCGAGAAGCTGCGCCGCATGTGCGCGGTTGCTCGCGTTGCCGACAATTCTCCAGAAGTACATCGCGGCATGCGCAGCCTGCAACATTTCCTCGTCTTCTTCCGCTGACCGGGAGATGGACTCGGTCAGCGCCCAGGCTCGGTTGTTCGCCTGCGACGCAAGACGCTTCTGCCACGCGGCGGTCTCTTCTTGGGAGGGGGTTTCATTGAACATGGACCACGCTCCGAACGGTGTTCGCGGCCTGACGACGGAATCAAGCGTCGAGAAGCGCTCGTTGCAGTTCAAGTTGTCCGCGGGCGCCTCCGCTTGACGCAAAGGTCTGGCGTCACCCGCTAATCGGGAATCGTCGGCTCCACCAGGTTCGCAAGTTGTGCGAGAGACTCTTGCCATCCGAGATAGCACATCTCGACCGGGATCGCTTGCGGAATTCCTTCCTGCACCACGTTCAACTCGGTGCCGCACGACACCTTCCGGAGGGACACCGTGGTTTCCATCTCTCCCGGTAGATGCGGGTCATCGAACTTGTCCGAGTAACGAATCCGCTCGAGCGGTACGAGTTCACGATACTCACCGCCGAACGAGTGACCGTGGCTTGTCGTGAAATTGATGAAGGACATCTTGAACGTGCCGCCGACTCTCGCATCCAGATGATGGACCTTGCAGGTGAAGCCGTACGGCGGAAGCCACTTCGCCATCGCTTCGGCATCAAGGAAAGCACGATATACGCGCTCCGGATCGGCACGGAGCACGCGAAGAAGCCTTACGGTGCCAGTGGGCATGGGTGAACTCGCCTTTGGATTTGAGTCATCGAGTATTGGGTCGCGACTGCTACGCCTCCGGTTCGTGGCAAACGACTTCGATGTTGTGCCCATCCGGATCAATGACGAAAGCTGCATAGTAGTTCGCATGGTAGTTCGGGCGAACACCCGGCGCACCATTGTCCTTGCCACCCGCCTGCAGAGCCGCGCGATGGAAAGCGTCGACTTGCTGGCGATTCTCGGCGGTGAACGCGAGGTGAAGATGCGCCGGCTTCTCCATGGTCTCGTACAGGCACAACGAACCCGTACCCCCCAGGCTGAGCTCGACACCATGCGATGGCAGCCCCTCATCGATGACAGCTACGCCGAGCGGTTCGAGCGCCTCGAGGAAGAACGCTTTGCTCGCTTGGTAGTCGCTGACTCCGAATTTGACATGGTCAAACATGGGTTTCCTGACTTGTGTGGGCCCGCGGGGGGCTACGCTTGAACTCAACACGCCCGATGCCGCAAGCGGTCACAAGCCTATTTTGCGTCGATCCCGTTCGTCGCAACGGTGGCCCCAATTAGCACTGCGTCCGCCGAGGCCGGGCGCAATCCGCTCGAACGCGGAGGCCCGCTCGCGCGATCAGCTGGAACGCGCAGCCTCGCCCGCGATCAGGATCGCGCAGCGGACGCGCTCGATCAGCATCGAGTCCACCGACCCGCGCCACCAGCGCAGCGCAAACTTCTTGCTCCGCCGATGGCCGACGATGATGAGATCGATGTGCAGCGACAGCGCGAGTCGCGAAATGACGTCGACCGGCTCGCCGTCCTGCAGGTGCGTCGTCACGGCGAAGCCGCGTGCGCTCAGTGTGGCGGCGGTTTCCTTCAGATCCGCTTCCATGCGGGTTCGATCGATTGCGAGCGCGGGCTCCGGCACGAATTCGCCTGCGAGGAGGTAAGGCGAAGGATCGTGCAGCACGCAGACGAGGTGAATCTCGCGGCCGGCGATCGGCGTCAGCTGCGAGCATTCGTCGACGGCCATGCGGCTTTCGGGGGAGCCGTCGAAGGCGACGAGGATCTTCTGGTACATGACTATCTCCCGTGTTTGCGGATGAACCAGGCGGGGACGATCGCGAGCGCAAATGCGAGGGTAACAACGGTGAAGCATTCGTGGAAGGGCCGCGCGGCATCGATGTCGCCGATCGCCGCCGTTCGCCATTCGAGAAGGACGGCCAGCACGTTGACGCCCACTGCGCCACCCAGTTGCCGCACGAAATTGACCGCGGATGATGCATAGGCGAGTTCGGTGCCGGTGAGCGACTGCACGGCGCCAACGTTCAACGCCGGTATCAGCATGCCGAGACCTACGCGCCCGATGACGAGCCACAGCGCGACGAGCGCGAACGCCGTGCGACCTCCGGCGAATGCGAGGAGCAGGCTCGACAGCGCGAACAACGCGAGCCCGGCGATGATCACCGGCGCCGGCGGCATGCGGTCCGTGAGGCGTCCTCCGACGACGATCGCGATCGCGAGCGCGAAGCCGGGCGGCACCAGCAGGTAGCCCGCCTCCGAGGCGGTGTAGTGCGCGATGTCCTGGGCGAACACCGGCACGAGGTAAGTCGTGCCAAACAGCCCGACGCCATATGCAAACGCCACGATCGTCGAATTCGCGAAGGGCGGGTGGCGAAACAGCCGGACGGGCAACAGCGGCGCGGCGCTGCGCGTTTCCCAGCCGACGAAGGCTGCTGCCAGCAATCCGCCGCAAAGCGAGAGCGCAATCACCATCGGAGAACCAAAGCCCTGACGGTGCCCGAGGACCGGAACGTTCAGCAACGTGACGAGTGCGCCGAGCAGGAGTGCCACGCCCGCCCAGTCGAAGCGCAACCGCGTGCGGGATGGACTCGAAGGCAGCAGGGTTCGCCGAGCGAGTGCGAGGCCCGCGACGCAAAACGGCACCGTGAGGAGGAAGATCGATCGCCAGCCGAATGCGTCGAGCAACGCTCCGCCGATCGCGGGGCCGATCGCCGGAGCGAGCACGATGCCGAAGCCGTACAGCGCCATCGCTCGTCCGCGCTCGTCGACGGGAAACACACGGAACAGCACGATCATGGCAAGCGGCTGCAGAATTCCGGCGCATGCGCCTTGTATGACCCGCGCCGCGATGAGCGACCCCGGGTTCCAGCTGACGGCCGCCATGAGCGAGGCCGCGAGGAACACCGTGATGGTGATCTCGAACGTCCGCCGTTCGCCGAGCGTCTGCACGAGCCACGCGGTCGTCAGCATCGTCGCCGTCGTTGCTGCCAGGAAACCCGCGGCTACCCATTGGACGGTGTCGTGCCCGACGTGAAATTCCGCGATCAGCGCGGGAAACGCGACGTTGACGATCGTCGCCGCGAGTATCGTCGAGACGGTCCCGATCATCATCGTCGTGACGACGAGCGCCCGCGATGCGGGCGGTTGATGTGACCGGTCGGGCACCCGGTTCTCCGCGGACTCGAGGGCCCGTTGCTGCCGCGCTCGCGGCGACTACGCTGCCTGCGAAAGGGGCGCGGGGATGCGACGCCCACACATCTCGAGCGCGATCGCCTCGAGGCCGTTCCATGGATCGAGCTGCCCGATGCCCTTCGCGAGCGCATCGAGGCGCGCGAGCCCGTGCAGCAGCCGTTCGGTCTTAGGCGCTTTGATGCGGCGCGCGGCACGCTCGAGTGCGCCCTGCCGCCGGCCCCAGACGCGCGAGCCGCGCACCGCCGTGGCGAGGGTCTGGCCGAGCGCCATGGCTTCGTGCACACCCGCCAGCGCGTGCAGGTCTTCGCCCAGTTGCCACACGGCGAGCGTGATCGGCTCCCCTTCCGCACGCAAGACGCGAACGATGCGAAGCGTTCGCGCGGCATCGCCGTCGAGCCACGCTTCAGACAATTCCTGGATGTCGTACCGGGCCACGTCCGCGACGGCGCGCTCGACGTCATCGTGCTCGAGGTCGCCTTTAGGCAACAGCAGCGCAAGCTTGTCGATCTCCTGGCGCGCGGCAAGCAGATTGCCTTCGCAACGCTCGGCGAGGAGCGCGAGCGTTCGGCGCGAGACGCGCTGCTCGTTGCGCCCGAGTCGCTCGGCAATCCATCCCGGTAGTGCCTGCCGCTCGATCGGCTGCACATTGATCGAGACGCCGGCGGTAATCAGCGCAGTGAACCACGCCGAGCCCTGCGTGGCGCGATCGATACGTGGCAACGTCACGAGCGTGAGAAGGTCCGCATCCTGATTGCGCGCTTGTCGCTCCAGCGCGTCCCCACCCTCGGGCCCGGGCTTGCCCGAAGGAATGCGCAGGTCGATCAGCTTGCGCGCACCGAACAGACCGAGGTTGGCGTTGGAAGCCATGAAGGCGTCCCAGCGGAAATGCTGCTCGACGATGAAGATTTCCCGTTCGTCGAACCCGGCACGCCGCGCCGCGGCGCGGATCGCATCGGCCGCCTCGATCGCGAACAGCGGTTCATCGCCGTGAATGACGTAGAGCGGCGCAAGCCGTTGCGCGAGGTGCGAGCGGAGGTCCGCGAGGCGCAGCTGCATGAACGCTCAGGCCGGCTTTTGCGCTGCCTGCAGGCGACGCACGAGCTGCTGGACGGCGTCCTGCTCCATCTCCTTCAGCAGCCGCTGCTCCTGCGTGTTGCGGGCGAGCACTTCGCTTTCGCTGTAGGTATAGGCGCGGCGAAGCGCGATTTCACCCTGCGGCAGCCAATCTGCGCCGTTCGGGTCTCGCACCCGGAACTGCACGCGCTTGGTCAGCAGATATTCGCGCACCGCACCACTGCCGGAGATCGACAACACTTCCTTGTCGTCCGAAACGAACGGGAAGTCGACGATGACCTGCGCATTCTTGGGATCATCGACGAGACGGGCATTACCCGTGGCACTGAGTGCGCGCCGCAGCTCGGCCGCTATCGCCGGCGAGCCCGCCCCGTTGACGAAGACCGTCTGGAACGCGAACGCAGCCTCCCCGCGCAGATGAAAACCGCATCCCGCGAGGATCAAGGGCAGCGCGTACACGAATGCGCGTTTGCCCAGCGACGGTTCCCGCAAAGCGCCGGGCGGGCGCGAGAAGTGCCGAGGCGCGCCCCTAAACCACGACATTGACCAGCCTGCCCGGGACGACCTTCACGAAGCGCGCAGGAAGTCCGTTGCCGTACTTAGCAACCTCGGGGGCCGACGATGCCCGCTGTCGGATCTCGTCCTCGCTCGCCGACGCCGGCACGACGAGCTTGCCGCGGAGCTTGCCGTTGACCTGCAGGACGAGCTCGATCTCCTCGCGGGTGAGCGCCGATTCGTCGACCTCGGGCCATGCGGCATTCAGCAAGTCGCCGTGCCGCTCGGTATAGCGGAGGTCGTTCCACAGCACCCAAGCGGTGTGCGGCACGACCGGATAGAGAACGCGGAGGAGGATCGAAAGGCCCTCGTGCGCAAGCGCCGACGAGCCGCGCGCTGCATCGGGCACCGCGTCGAGCGTGTTGAGCATCTTCATCCCTGCCGAGACGACGGTGTTGTATTGGACGCGCTCGTAATCGTAGTCCGCCTGCTTCAACGCGAGGTGCACATCACGGCGTGCCGAACGGACTTCGTCGGCCGCGTCCCGCCAGTCGAAGGCGCCCGCGCCCGTCGCGAGGACCTCGCGTTTCGACTGTGCGTAACTCCAAAGCCGCTTGAGGAAACGGTGAGCACCTTCAACGCCTGTATCGGACCACTCGATCGTGTGCTCGGGCGGACTCGCGAACATGACGAACAGCCGCGCGGCATCCGCGCCATAGCGATCGATCATGTCCTGCGGATCGACGCCGTTTAGCTTCGACTTGGACATCGTGCCGAGTCCGCCGTATTCGACCGGCAGGCCATCGACCTTCGAGCGCCCGCCGGTGATCGCCCCCTGCTCGTTGCGAACGATCTCGACGTCGGACGGCGGCACATAGTCGATACCCCCCTTGTCGTTGCGCCGGTGGAATGCGTGTGCGAGCACCATCCCCTGCGTAAGGAGGCGCGTGAATGGCTCGCTATAGCGGACCATTCCGAAATCGCGCATCACCTTGGTCCAGAACCGCGCGTACAGCAGATGCAGGATCGCGTGGCTGATGCCGCCGATGTACTGGTCCATCGGCATCCAGTAATGGTCGCGCTCGTCGATCATCGTGGTGGCGCCGGGCGACGTGTACCGCATGAAATACCACGACGAGTCGACGAACGTGTCCATCGTGTCGGTTTCGCGACGGGCGGGCGCGTGACAGCGCGGACACTCGGTGTGCAGGAAATCCTCGCGGCGCGCGAGCGGATTTCCCGTACCGTCGGGAATCGCATCCTCGGGCAGCAACACCGGCAGCTCCGCTTCGGGCACCGGCACTTCGCCGCACCGTTCGCAATGGACGATCGGAATCGGCGTACCCCAATAGCGCTGGCGCGAGATGCCCCAGTCGCGCAGGCGGAACGTCGTCTTCCTTTCGCCGAGCCCGAGCGCGGCAAGATCCGCAGCGACCGCATCGACGCAGGCCTGATAGGGCAACCCGTCGTACTTGCCGGAATTGATGCAAACGCCGATCGTCTTGTCGTCGTACCACGCCTGGTGATAGTCCGTCGTGTACGGCGGCAGCGACATGTCAGCGACGGGCGCGATGACTTGCCGGATGGGGAGGCCGTATTTCCTGGCAAACTCGAAGTCACGCTCGTCGTGACCCGGCACCCCCATGACGGCGCCTTCGCCATAGCTCATCAGCACATAGTTCGCGACCCACACCGGAACCTCTTCGCCGCTCAATGGATGCGTTACGCGCAGTCCCGTGGGCATGCCCTTTTTCTCGGCAGTGGCGAGGTCCGCTTCCATTACGGATCCGTGCTTGCATTCGTCGATGAAAGCGGCGAGCGCTGCATCCCGACGCGCCGCGTGCGTCGCAAGCGGGTGCTCGGGCGCGACCGCGCAGAATGTCGCGCCCATGATCGTGTCGGCGCGTGTGGTGAAAACGTGAAGGCGTCCGCCGTCGATCAGGCTGCCGGCGTCGTCGTGAATCGCATGCGGAAACGCGAAGCGCACGCCTTCGCTCTTGCCGATCCAGTTCGCCTGCATCGTCTTGACGCGCTCCGGCCAGCCGGGCAGGTCGTCGAGCGCGGCAAGCAGCTCTTCCGCGTAATCGGTGATGCGCAGGTAGTACATGGGGATCTCGCGCCTTTCGATCGGCGCGCCCGATCGCCATCCGCGGCCGTCGATCACCTGCTCGTTCGCAAGCACGGTCTTGTCGACAGGGTCCCAGTTCACCGTGCCGTTCTTGCGGTAAGCGATGCCCGCTTGCAGCATCTTCAGGAAAAACCACTGGTTCCAGCGGTAGTAAGCGGGATCGCACGTCGCGAGCTCGCGCGACCAGTCGATCGCAAAGCCCATCGCCTGCAGCTGGCGCTTCATGTATGCGATGTTGTCGTAGGTCCAGCACGCCGGAGCGTGGCCGCTTTTCATAGCAGCATTCTCGGCGGGCAGGCCGAACGCATCCCAGCCCATCGGCATCAGCGCGTTGTATCCGCGCATACGCAAATGGCGATACATCATGTCGTTGATCGTGTAGTTGCGCACGTGTCCCATGTGCAGCTTGCCGGAAGGGTAGGGCAGCATCGACACGCAGTAGTACTTGCCCTTCGGGAAGCGCGGGTCGTTCTCGACGGCGCGGTAGACGTCGCCGTCTTTCCAGGCGGCCTGCGCCGTGGCCTCGATGGTGGCGGGATCGAACGACTTCATGGATCGCGGGATGGAATGCGCGCCGGGCGCATGCTGTTCATCGTTTAACTTAAGTGTTTGATTATACCGGCCGTCCGTGCAGTCTCGACGTTTGGCACAATGCCGGAACCGCGCGCTGCGCGTGTCGTCTACGATGGGACGCCGGCAGCTCTGAGCACGAAGGCGCGACAAACCGTCATACTTGATCCACCGTGATCCAGTCTCTTCATCGTCGAAAACTTCCCCTCGCGCTTGCCGTTGCAGCCTTGGGGATTGCATGTGCATCGGCGGCGCTTGCGGCGCCAGTCAAGACCGGTCATGTGACGGCGGAACTTGTCGCCGACCAGACCGCGCTCGTGCCCGGCGCCACGATGACCGTTGCGCTCCGACTGGATATCGAGCAGGGCTGGCATACGTACTGGCGCAATCCGGGTGAATCCGGGCTGCCCACGACGCTGGCGTGGCGTCTTCCCGCCGGTTATGCGGCCGGCGACATCGTGTGGCCCGCGCCGCGCGCGTTGCCTGCGGGCCCGCTCGTCAACTACGGTTACCAGGGACAGGTGCTCCACCTCGTCCCCATTACGGTGCCCCCCGACGCAGCGCCGGGTACCGAAGCGCAGTTGACGGCACGCGCCGATTGGCTGGTGTGCAAGGAAACGTGCATTCCGGAAGGCGCCGATCTGACGTTGACGCTTCCGGTGGCGGCGCGCGCAGACAACGATAGGCAATGGCACGAGGCAATTTCGCGAACCCGCGACGGGCTGCCGGCGCCGATGCCGGCTGCGTGGAACGCCCGCGCGGTCGCGACGGGGTCCTTCATCACACTGCAGTTCACGCCCGGCGGCGCCGCCGAACCCGGTCGCGTGTACTTCTTCGCGGAGCGCGAGGGCCGCATTGAGCCGTCTGCGCCACAGCGGGTAACGCGAAACGATGGCCGGATCGAACTCAAGCTGCCGGTTGCGCACGATCTCGCCGAGGGATTCACCCGCGTGCAGGGCGTGCTCGCGGCGGAACGCGAACTGGATGTAGGCGGCACGAGGCGCCGGGCGTTCGCGATCGACGTCGCACTGCAAGGGACGCCGGCGCCCGGCCCTAAACCCGTGCAATCGGCGTCGAGCGTGGACTTCACATCGTCGCTTGAGGGCGGCGCGACTGCGCTTTCGCTCCCGGTCGCGCTCGCATTCGCATTTGCCGGCGGCTTGCTGCTGAACCTGATGCCCTGCGTGCTGCCGGTGCTGTCGATCAAAGCCCTTGCGCTCGCCGCGTATGGTTCCAAGGACCGCGCCGGCATGCGTCGCGAGGCGCTTGCTTTCGGAGCAGGCGTGCTCATAACGTTCGTCGCGCTCGCCGTCGTCATCGTGGGCTTGCGTGCGGCCGGCGAACAATTGGGGTGGGGCTTTCAGCTGCAGTCACCGGCCGTCGTCACGGCGCTCACGGTGCTCTTTTTCGTGATGGCGCTGAACCTGTCCGGTGTGTTCGAGTTCGGCGCGCTCCTGCCGTCCGGCCTTGCCTCGTGGTCGCACGCCAATCGCACCGCGAATGCGTTTGCGTCCGGTGCGCTCGCCGTTGCGGTCGCATCGCCCTGCACGGCGCCTTTCATGGGGGCGGCGCTCGGCTACGCGCTCGGGGAAAGCCGGCTCGTGACGCTTGGCGTGTTTGCGGCGCTCGGGCTCGGAATGGCGCTTCCGTACGTGGCACTCGCATGGTTCCCCGGGTGGCGCCGCATCCTGCCGCGGCCCGGTGCCTGGATGGTTCGCTTGCGCCAACTGCTCGCGTTTCCGCTCTATGCGACGGTCGCGTGGCTCGTGTGGGTCCTTGGCGCCCAGGTCGGCAACGACGCGGTGATCCGTATTGGAGGCGTGCTCGTCGCGGTCGCATTCGCACTGTGGGCATGGCATGCATGGCGCGGCGGCGGACGCGGCATCTGGGCCACGATGGCCGCCATCGGGATGATTTTCGGCGCAGCGGTCGCATGGCCGCTCCTTTCCGGCAGCGATCGCGTCGCCACCATGGCCAGTGATGCGGCCACCCGCGTGTCGAACGTCGCGGC
>JBKPOL010000429.1:0-8762 GCA_046733075.1 Pseudomonadota bacterium
CCTCCCACGCGCCGCGGCCGCGCCCGTAATGCGCAACGGCGAGATAGCGCAGCACCGCCGCCGGCGCGAGCGCTGCCAGAAAATCGTCGTTCCAGCGGATCGTCGATTCGGTCTTTCCGCGGACGAGGTTGAACCCGCGCGCAAGCCCGGCGGCGCCGATTGCACCGACGAGGCCGCCGGCCAGCATTCCCGCACCGAACGTGAGGCCGCCGGACGCGACGTCAGCCGCAAGACCCGTCAGCGCGCCGGAGACGAAACCACCGATCACCGCCGCCTTGCCTTCGTTGAGGGGTGCGTCGGTCGTCACGTTGTCGACGAGTCGCGCCATCACTTCGGCACTCGCGCGGCCGTCGAGCCCGTACACGGCGATGAGTCGATCGGTGCTCGCGCGAATGTCCGCGTCGAGACGCTCGGACAGCGTGCGCATTGCGGCCGCCTTCGCGGCGTCGATTCGCTCGCCGCCGAGACCCATGGCTTTGCCGACGTCGATCAGCGAACCGCGCAAGCCCGCATCGGGAATCGCGACACGATCGCACGACGCCCGCGCGATCGGTTCGGCGATTGCCGCCATGGCCGCATCGAATCGTTGCAAGCGGTCGGCGCCCCAGGCGGCTGCAAGTCGAGCGAACGCGGGCTTCTTCGTGGCGGGCAGCGCACGGGCAACCGCATCGAGCAGCGCGCCCTCCTGTACCCAGCAGCGCGCGAATGCGTCGAGTGAAAGCACGTCATGCACGAACGCGCGTGCGCCGATCGCCGTGCGCCAGCGGGTGATGTCGCAAGCCTCCTCCGCGCGACCGCGCGGTGAGCCCGTCTGGTTGAGGAGGACGATGACCGGCTTGCCGATCCATTCGAGGATCTGCAATTCAGGGGTGAGGTAGCCCGTGTCCGAAGGCGATTCCGACGCGTTCACCAGGTAGAGAATGCTGTCGGCTTCGTCGCGCATGTTGCGCACCGCTTGCTGGCTGAACCAGAGCGCGCGCTCGCGCCAGCGATCCCAGATCATGGCGAGGAAGGCGGCGATGGGCTTGTCGAGGTTCGCGAGCCTGCGTGCAAGGCGCGCGCTGTCGCCGAATCCGGGTGTATCCCACAGCGACAGCACATCGCCCGCGCTCGAGCGGATCATCTCGTAGCGCTCGGCGGTCGCCGTAACGTGCGTCTCGTCGCGGACCTCGCCCACGTCACGCCCGAGAAGCGTGCGCGCCAACGCGGTCTTGCCGACGTTCGTGTGCGAGATGAGACTGAGCGCGATTTCCATCGCCCCATCATCACGCACAACATCCTGGGCCGACGCAGACCCGGGCCCGGCGCGACGCTCGGCTGCCGACAGGTTCATGCCGGCACCCGCTCCATGGACGCCGCAAGCGCACCGGAGGACGCCTGCAAATCCGGATCCGCGAGCCGCGCGAACACGATATCGAGGGGCTGGCCAACAAGCGCGTGCTGCCAGTTTGCCTGGCGCTCGGCGATCCGCTGGGTGGCAGCGCCAAAGCGCTCGACGAAATCGGACGTGTCGACGATCGCAACGAGCGGCGCGGTGCCATCGACACGCGCTCCGAGCGCCTCGGTGAACGCTGCATGGTTTTCGCGCTCGGGCGTCGCGTTCAGGTTGAAGACCACGAGGACGGCGGCAAGCGGCGCGTCCGGCAACACGGGGAGATCATCGCTTCCGTACGGCACCGCCGGCAGCCAGTCGATGTCGACCGGCGATTCGAGCGCGCGTGTGACGATGCGCGCGAGGCCGGTCATTCTCGCCGGCGGCACCGCATAGCTGTACGGAACGGCGGCGACGCGCGCAGACCCTTGTCGCCACGCGCCGAGCAATCGTCGGAAATAGGGTAGCTCGAGGGACATCGGAAAGCGCTGCATGAGCGCCCGCTCCCGCAGTGATGCCACCGCAGCGAGCGCAACCCGCGGAATGATCACCGTGAGCAGGATCGTCGCTGCGTACAGATGCATCCATGAGCCGGCATTCTCGCCTGCGCTTCCTGCACCAAGCGCGGCGATGTGCTGCGCGTCGGGTAGCGCGATGCCCGTAAGCCACGCACCCGGCGCGAGCACGATGTGCAACACCCGTGCGACGTCGGCTGCATCGAGGAACGTGCTTTGCCAGCTCGCACGATATTCGAGGACGATGCCGCGCAGGTAAAGGCCCGCGATGGCGCCGGCGGCGAGCGCGGCAGCGGCCGCATGCAGCAGGCGCACCGCGCGCTGATGCCAGAGCCGGCCTGCGAGTAGTGGCCACTCGGCTGCAAAGCGTCCGACCGCGAGCGCGAGCGGCGCGGGCAGCGCTGTCTTCGGCACCCGACGCACGGTATCGCGCAGCCACGCGGCAACCGTGCGGCGTACCGGTCCTTCCGCTACGGTTCTAGAACGGCGCGCGAGCGCGCTGCCGGCAAGCACGAGATAGACAGCCAGGTTCCAGGCGATGAGCGCAAGCACGGGTGGAGCGAGCAGGTTCACGCGCTGCGCCGGACCGACATCGGCACCGAGGGCACCGACGACAAACGCGGCCACGCCGACGAGCGGCATCAACCACGCGCGTGCCGGTGTGCTCCGCGCGAGCGTCTGCACCTTGGGATGGCGCCTGGCAATCCGTGTCAGAACGAGCGCTGCGCGCTCTGCCAGGAATTCATCGCTGGACGCGCCGGCGCCAACCTTCTCCGCGGCCGCTCGACTTGCCAGCGCGCGGTCCGCATCGCTCCAGACCACGCGGTCCACGTCGGTGCGCTCGATGGCGTGGACCAGCGCCACATCGCGCGCTGCGCGCTCGTTCATGGCGAGCGCACTTGGCCGTTGCAAGCGCGTAACCCGCGCGGATGGGTGATCACGGTTCCTTGTCGAAAGGCGGACCGCCGCTGCGCGGCCCGCTCCCCGACGCGAACGGCGGCAGCAATCGCGCGAGATTCCGATATTGCCAGTTTCACGGCCTGTCTTTCGGCGCTTCGTTCGCTGTGTTACGGTGCATTCGCGCGCTTATACGCGACCGGCGCGTTGCCGCCCGCCGAAAGCACGCGGCATGTGGACCACAGCGGTGGGGGAAGGCAATGAACCAAACGGTGCCTGCGCAAACCTACGGTCTCGAGAAAAACCGGCTCGAGGCCCTGGCGGACGGGATCTTCGCGGTCTCGCTTACGCTGCTCGTGCTCGACATCAAGCTTCCGGAGAACGCGACCGCCACGACGCACGATGAGCTGGTGAGAAACCTGCTTGGCCTCGAGCGGCATCTCGTCATCTACGTCATCAGCTTCGTCGTCATCGGCATCTTCTGGATCAACCATCACGTCCAGTTTCATTTCGTGAAGCGGACGAACCGCGGCCTCATCTGGATCAACCTCCTCTATCTGCTGCTCGTGAGCTTCGTGCCGTTCGCGACCGACCTGATCGGCGACCACAAGGAGTTGGTGCTGCCCTGCGAGATTTATGGCTTCGCGCTGCTCGCGCTTTCGGCCACGAGCCTGCTGCATCTCCAGTACCTGGTCCGCCACCCCGAACTGATATCGAGCGACCTGACCCAAGGCGTTTACCGAACCATCAACCGAAGAATCGAAGTGTCGGCAATCGTCCCGCTGTTGTCGATGCTCGCTGCGCTTTTCAGCACGCACGTCGCCGTGTACGTCTATCTGCTGCTCGCGACGGCGCATTTCTTCCCGGGCACGATCGACGAGCGCTTCGGCACGGGGCGCAAGGAGCGGCTGCCCATCTAGGGCCTGTACATCGCGGGCGTCATACCGTATATTCATGCGGTAGCGGCTCCCGCACCTTTGCGGCCGGTCTTGAAGATGGTCCCACACGATCCCCCGTCGCCTCCCGTCAAGGGACGCGGTGCGACGTTCAACCCCGCCAATCGATTCCGGCGCGACGAGCGCGAGCGCATCGATGACGGCTGGCAGCCCGCCAACGACGAGGAGTCGCCTCCACCGTTACGTACCAGCGTCACCATTCAGCGTGCGCGCACGATCATCATGCGCAACGATTCGCCGGACGTGCCGTTCACGCAGTCCATCAATCCGTACCAGGGATGCGAGCATGGTTGTATCTATTGCTACGCACGGCCGTCGCACGCGTACCTCGACCTGTCGCCGGGCCTCGACTTCGAAACAAAGCTCTACGCCAAACCGGACGCCGCGCAGTTGCTGCGCGCAGCCCTCGCGAAGCCCGGCTATCGGTGCGATCCGATTGCCCTCGGAACGAACACCGACCCCTATCAGCCGATCGAGCGCGAATGGAAGATCACGCGGTCGGTACTGGAAGTGCTCGCGGAGCACGCGCATCCGTTCTCGATCGTCACGAAGTCGGCGCTGGTCGAGCGCGACATCGACATCATCGCGCCGATGGCCGCGCAGCGCATGGCCCGCGTCTACCTTTCGATCACATCGCTCGACGGCGAGCTGGCGCGAAAGATGGAGCCGCGGGCTGCCGCTCCCCACCGGCGGCTCCTGGCGTTGAGGCGGCTCGCCGATGCGGGAATTCCGGTCGGGGTCATGGTCGCGCCGATCATTCCGCAGCTGAACGACCGCGACCTGGAGGCCATCCTCGAGGCGGCTTTCGCTCACGGCGCTCGAGAGGCTGGATGGGTGCTGCTGCGCCTGCCGCGTGAGGTCGCACCACTCTTCCGGCAGTGGCTCGACGCGCACTACCCCGAACGGGCCGCGCACGTCATGAGCCTCGTGCAGCAGATGCGCGGCGGGCGCGATTACGACTCGACGTTCGGCTCGAGGATGCGCGGCGAGGGACAATTCGCGGACCTCTTCGACAAGCGATTCGAGATCGCCCGCAAGCGCGCAGGCTTCGACGTTGGCCGCGATCATGGCCGCCTCGATACGTCGCGGTTTCAACCACCGGTCGGTCCTCCCGCCGGTTCCGCCGCGCAAGGCTCACTATTCTGAGTGCGGGGAAGCGTCCCGCGCAACGTAGACAGTGCTATCGAACGGTGCGGACTGCATCGCGGAGATCGCATTCATCGCAAGATTCCCGGCCCGCGCCGAATGCAACCATGCCAGCGACGCGGCAAGCAGCGATGCGCTAGTTGGCTTAGCGGATTAACGAAGCGGTAAACCGGCACCGTTGCGCGGCCAACTGGAATGCCCGTGCATGAGCTCGACTGTGTTCAAATACCCACTCGTTCAACGGTCGGGAGAAACGACGTGAATGGTGCGAGACATCTGGCGGTGTGGATTGCGGCGATCGTATTCTTCGTCATCGGCGCGATCTGGTACAGCGCACTCGCGGGCCAGTGGCTCGCCGCGATCGGCAAGACGATGGAACAGATGGCGGCCGACCCGGGCGGCTCGCCCGTTCCGTATGTCATCGGCTTCGTCGCGATCCTCGTAATGTGCTACACGCTCTCGTGGCTGCTGCAGCGACTTCAGGCGGCCACATTCGCGGGGGGCATGGGCGTCGGCACCGCGATCGGCGTCGGCTTCGTTGCAGCAAATCTGGCCCTGAATTACGGCTTCGAATGGCGCAGCATCAGCCTCTGGCTCATCAATGCCATTTACGCGACGGTCGGTCTGGGGATCGCCGGCGCCATCATCGGCGGTTGGAAGCGACGGACGTAGTCGTCTGCTTCAGCGCGCCGGCCGCCGGAGCATGGACACGGCAACGGATGCACTGGCATGAGCACCGCAACCGATACACGTCCTATATAAGCACGGCAACGAAAACATTTTCGAGCATCAGCACCGCAACCTATACATGTCGAGCATGAACACCGCAACGGATGCATCGCTGACCTCGCGCCTGGCCGCGGGCTACACGGGGGCCCTACACGACGTCCTGCGCATGATGGGGCACGAACGGATTGCGCTGCCGCCTGCGATCAAGGCAATCGCTCCGGGCACTCGCCTCGCCGGACCTGTGTGGACCGTCGCTGGTCACGTCGATCGGACGCGATCCCGCCATGAATGCCTGCTCGGCTGGTGCACCCTGCTTTCCAAGGCGCCGACCGGGCACGTCGTCGTGTGTCAGCCGCACAACCACGAAATCGCGCTGATGGGCGAGCTCTCGGCGCAGACGCTGAAGACGCGGGGCGTGCTCGGGTATGTGGTCGACGGCGGCTCGCGCGACACGGATCTAGTGCTCGAGCACGGCTTTCCAGTCTTTTGCGCGTTTCTCACCCCGACCGACATCGTCGAACGGTGGATCCCGCATGCGTTCGGCGAGCCCGTCACGATAGGCGAGGTTACGGTGGGAACCGGCGACTATGTGCTCGGCGATCGCGACGGCGTCGTCATCATCCCGGCCGACGTGGTCGCCGAAACGATCAGCCGCATGGAGGAAGTGATGGCGACCGAGAGCGAAATGCGCGCCGCGCTGCTTGCGGGCATGGACCCGGTCGACGCATACAACCGGTACGGCAAATTCTGATGTGTGAAGCGCGGTCGGACGACGTCAGCGGAAGCGCATGGACGTTGCGATGCGCGACGTGACGGCAGATGAAGCGCATCGTGAAAAGAGCGCTCCGGAACGCGTTCGTGCCGGCGTTGTTGTCGCTCGCAATGATTGATCCTGCAGTCGCGCAATCCACCGCGGCTCAAAATGCCAGACCGCCGGCGTGCGCCGCCGCCGAGCATCGCCAGTTCGACTTCTGGATCGGCGACTGGGAGGTGAGGGATCCGCAGGGCAAGATCGTCGGTCACAATCGCATCCAAAAAGCGCTTGACGGATGCGTGCTGATCGAGCATTGGACGAGCGTTGCCCGCGTCACGGGGACCAGCGTGAACGTTTACGATCGCGACCGCGGCAAATGGCATCAGACGTGGGTGGACAGCGGGGGCGGCTCGCTGGAACTCGACGGTGCGCTCGTCGCCAACGCCATGGTGCTCGCCGGCGAAGCGGTCGACGCCGACGCGCCCTCGAAGCGCGCGTTACAGCGAATCACATGGACACCGCAGCCAAACGGCGACGTGCGTCAGCTATGGGAGTCGTCGACGGACGGCGGCAAGACCTGGAACGTGGTGTTCGATGGGAGATACACGAAGCGCACGTGACATCGTTCGAACCCCCGCGGCAGCGACGAAGCGTGTTGCAGCGCTCAGTCGGGCGGCCGCCACGCCGGCGGCTGGAAATGCGCATTGCGGTCGGCCGCGAAACCGGCGTCGACGAACATCTGCAGATGCGGCTTGCACGGCAACGAGGGAATGTCGGCGCGTGCGACGTACCGGGCTTCGAGCGTCTCCTCGCCATCGGGTCGCAGCGTTCCGCCGATCACCCTGCCCTCGAAGACCGTCGCAATCCATGCCAGCTCGTCGCCATTGGCGTACGCGCTTGCGCACATCGGTCCACCGAAGACGCCGATGATGCGCGTCAGCGCAACGTAAAGATGGGTTTCCTCCCACATTTCGCGCACGGCGGCATCCGAGGGCGTCTCGTAGGGCTCGATCATTCCCCCCGGCGTGGTCCAGTCGTTGCCCTCGGCGTGTCGAACGAGAAGGACCCGGTTGAGCTCATCGAACGTCAGCACGCTGACGGTTGGAACTTCCAGGACCGTCGTGCCGATGCGCGCGCGCAGTCCCCGGATGTAGTCGGACATCGGCATGAAGGAAGCCTACCGCTACTCCATGGCGGCGCCGACGGTGCGCCGGACGGGAATGCCGGCGGGATCGAAGTCGTCGAGGCAGAAGACGTTAATGCCGTAGTAATCAGGTGTCACGCGCTTGCGATGGAACGGATAGATGCCGCACGTCCTGCAGAAGAAGTGCCGCGCCGTGTGCGTATGAAAACGATACTCCGCAAGCGCATCGTCACCGGATAGAAGCTCGAATTGCGTTTCGTGCACCTTGACCATCAGCGCGTTCTTGCGCCGGCAGATCGAACAGTCGCACGTCGTGAGCTCGGGAAAATCGGTCTCGATGCGGAACGTGACGGCGCCGCAGTGGCAGCTGCCGTTGTAAGAGCGCAGGGCGCGAGGCATGCGACGAACGATGCTCGGCAATGTCGACGCTTGGCGCGATCCACGCGTCAATGGCTCTCGCGTCCCACCGGCGCGCCCGAGCTGCCGACGAGAAACTCCAGGTCGACACCTTTGTCCGCCTGCTGGACCGTATCGCAGTAGAGCTTGACCCAGCCGCGGCGCGCATGCGGCGCGGGCGGCTTCCAGCGCGCGCGCCTTCGGGCAAGCTCGTCGTCCGACACCTGCAGATGCAGCCGTCGATTCTCGACATCGAGCTCGATCGTGTCGCCGTTCTCCACGAGCGCGAGCGGACCGCCCGCCGCCGCCTCGGGCGCTGTGTGCAGGACGACGGTGCCATAGGCGGTACCCGACATGCGCGCATCGGAGATTCGCACCATGTCAGTCACACCCTGTTTCAGGAGCTTGGCCGGCAACGTGAAGTTGCCGACCTCGGGAAATCCGGGATAGCCCTTCGGCCCGCAGTTCTTCAATACGAGGATGTCGTCAGCGTTCACGTCGAGCGCGGGGTCGTCGATGCGCCGGTGCAGATCGTCGATGTCCTGGAAGACCACGGCGCGGCCGCGATGCTGCAGCAGCGCGGTTGTCGCCGCCGAGGGTTTCAGCACCGCGCCGTCGGGCGCGAGGTTGCCGCGCAGCACGGCGATGCCGCCTTGTGGCTTGAACGGACGCGCCACGGGTGTAATGACACGCTCGTCATAATTCACCGCATCCTTTGAGTTCTCCCACAGCGTGCGACCGTTGATGCTCAGCGCGTCCTTGTGCAGCCATTCGCCGATCTCGCGAATCACGACCGGCAGCCCCCCCGCATAGTAGAAGTCCTCCATCAGGTATTCGCCCGACGGCATCAGGT
>JBKPOL010000430.1:0-4384 GCA_046733075.1 Pseudomonadota bacterium
CTACGAGACCGGCGCGCGGCACGGCAAGCGTGTGCAGGCACTCGGGGGCGCAAAGAATCACGCGATCGTGATGCCCGACGCGGACCTCGAGTTTGCGACGGAAGCCATCATCGGTGCAGGCTACGGTTCCGCCGGTGAACGTTGCATGGCGATTTCCGCTGTAGTCGCCGTCGGTGACGCCGCCGAACCGCTGGTCGAGCGGCTCGCCAAGCGCGCCAGGAAGGTCACGACGGGGCCGGGCGATGCGCCCGATGTTGAAATGGGCCCTGTTATCACGTGCGCCGCGCGCGATCGCATTACCGGCCTGATCGATCGAGGCCTGAGCGAAGGTGCATCGCTCGTCGTCGATGGGCGCCGTCCGACCATACGCGGACACCCGTCGGGATTCTTCGTCGGTCCGACACTGTTCGACCGCGTGACGCCGGAAATGACGATTCACAGGGAAGAGATCTTCGGTCCGGTGCTCATTGTTCTGCGTGCGGAGTCGCTCACCAACGCAATCGGCATGATCAATGCCAATCCGTATGCGAACGGCGCAGCGCTCTTCACGCGCTCGGGCCACGCGGCACGGCGTTTCCAGCAGGACGTCGAGGTGGGCATGGCGGGTGTCAACGTACCGATTCCCGTGCCGATGGCGTTCTACTCGTTCGGCGGCTGGCGCAATTCGCTGTTTGGCGACCTCAACGTGCATGGCATGGACGGCGTGCGCTTCTACACGCGCCTCAAAACGGTGACCGCGCGCTGGCCGGACGATGGCAGCGCCGCGCCGGGCTTTCACATGCCAGTGATGGGATAGCGCAACAGGCAAGCGGCCAGGCTGCCGACCGTGACAGCGTAGACCACGGCAACGCGTCCCTTGAACGTGGGCTGCTGGCCGCGATCCATTGCGCTGCTTCTGAAGCGACTTCGTCGACGCGCTATTCATCCAGCACCCGCCAGCCGAGGCGATGATGTGACGGCTCTTCGCCGAGCAGCGCCTGGACGAATACCGCCGTTCCACCCGGTGCATCCGCGCGAACGGTGACTCGGTAATAGGGTGTCCGAGGCGGCTCCGTCGGTGGCGGAGTCCCCAGCGCCGCCTCGACGCTCGGCGGTGACAGCGCGCAGTTAGCGGCCGATGCGGCGCCGGCCATGATGCAAAGTCGCTCGACGACGTGTCGCAATACCACTCCCTCTCCGAAGTCGATCGCCGGTGCGGCGGACGGATACAGGTCGACCGATTGCAACGCACGCGGTACGCCACGCGCGTCCTCCCCTGCTTGTCGCGACGCGAAATAGTTGCGCTCGATAGCGTCGACGCGGGTATCCCCGATAGCTCCGGATTCGAACAGCGCGGCCAGCGCGCGCTCCACCGCATCGGTCGCCGCAAGCGTTGCATGTTCGCGGAGCGCCAGATTGCCGCCAATGGCGACGTCCGTGGCAAGCGATCTGCCAAGTGCGACCGCGCCCATCGTGAGCGCCAGTACGGCGAGCAGTGCGACGAAGAGGATCACGCCCCGCTGATGCCGGTGAGGAGCGCTGCGATGGATCATGCGCCGGCGTTCCAGACGGTGTTGCGCAGCGGAACGATGGTTTCGAACGACCGATAGCGGTAGCCGCCGCGTGCCGCCGAGGGAATGGTCCCGGCGAGCCGCCCCGGACATGCGCTCTTGTCGTCCAGCTCGCAGTCGAACAGGACCCAGTGGAAGGCGGCGGTTCGCTCCCGCTCGGGTTGATCCGTTCGGGCTATCAAGCCCACGCGGACCGCTTTGATACGTTCGAGCGTCGATCGAGGTGCGCCGAGCAGCGTCGCCGCATCCCAAGGACCAGGTGCGGCGGAGACCCACGTATCGAGCGTGCCGTCGCCGTCCGTGTCGATCCCATACTGAAGCTTCAGGTTCACGACGTTCGACAGCAGCGGATTGGGCGCGTCGCCGTTCGTCATGTCCGTGCTGCGCAACGTTCCCGAGACGAGATCGAAACGCGCCGTTGAGGGGCGCATCGCCAGGCCGAGGTTCAGCAGGAGCGACGTCACGGGCAGCGCAACGTCGACGGGTGTGTGCGCGACATCGAGCAGACCGGGACCGGCATTCGTCACGTTCGTCACGGTTGATGAGACGCATGTGCCGCTGCGGCTGATCGCGACGACGCGATCGCCGGTCGAAATGCCGTCGACTCCGTCGATGCGAAAACTCGAGCCGATGGGCGCGTCGGCGGCGAAGGGCAGCGCAATGCCGCTCGCCCGTGCGAATGACTGGCGCACGAAGAGCGTATCCGGTCGGTCGGCCGTGCCTCCGTCGCTGATCAGCACGTGCACGGGACGAAGCGTGGTGGCAATGTCGGGAACCACCGGGCACGTATCCAGCCAACGGGTCGCTGAAGCGAGACCGGCCCCCGCGTTGCCTAGGGCGATTGTCAGCGTCGAGAGGGCCAGGCTGCCTGTAGCCTGCATGTCACCGACCGAGGCCGTGTTCCGCCGCATTGCCTGCACGACGACCAGCGACTGGTACACGACGCTGATCGTGAGGAGCGCGACGACGAGGCCCGCCATGACGTCGACCAGCGTGACGCCGTGTTGTCCGCGCAATGCGGGCGACATGGTTCCTATCCGATCAGCGATGTGCAACGACGCTCGAAAGTTGCGCACGATGGGGTGTCGCTTCGTGTGGAAGCTGCCAAAGCACCGTGATCGAGACCCGGCGGCTCCCGGCCGATGGTCCGTCCCCCACCGTGACGAGCGGAAGATTGTGCGTATCCGTTACACCCGGCAGGCGTTTCGCCATCGTGGCGAGCGTACGGTACCCGGGCCCTGGGACGTCCGGGTCGTACCGCTCGGACAGAGTGGGGAGATCCTCGATCGAGATTCGAGCAAGCGTGGATGCGGCGAGCGCGTTCGCTGTGGCACGAATGGACGCGTTGCCGCTTGCGTGAAGCGCGTTGGCGAGCATCGAGAACACACCGGTTGCTGCGAGGGAGAACACGAGCACAGCGACCAGCGCCTCGATCAGAAGTGCTCCACCCATCGCTTCCCGCGCCCCGCGAGGCGAAGCGCGAAGGCCGGGCGTGCTGCGCTCACACACAGAGACCGTCCTGTCGGATGGTCCAGCAGTCCGCCGTGCGCGCCCACCCGGCAGGTAGCGAGACGGTCGTCCGGGCTCCCGAATGATCGATCGCGTAAACGAACGCACCCATGCCCTTTGCGGCAATTCCGGTGGCCGTGAGCATGAATGTCGTAGCGGTCGCATCGCAGTTCACGGAGAAGAAGTCTGTCGGACCCGACGTTCCCGCAGCTCCGCAGCGTCCGCCGTCGTCCACATAGGTGCGCTGGTCGAGGAAGAAGTCGTCCATCCGCGCACGCGCATCGGCAAGCCGCGTGACCGCGTCCAGAATGCGGCTCCGCTTGATGTACGCGCCGTACGAGGGCAACGCGATCGCAGCGAGCGTCGCGATGATTGCTACGACGATCATGGTTTCGAGCAGCGTGAAGCCTCGTCGCTTCATGGGCATGCGTCCGTCGTCCGTTCGATGCGAGCCCGACCGCCGTTGGCGAGAATCACCTTGCGTGCCTTATGTCCGCGGCGGCACACCGTGAACGTGCCCATCTGCAGTGCGCCGTCGATCCGCCGGGCATAGCCGGCGCTTGTGTAGGACACGTAATCGGCGACCGGGCGGTTGCCGCGGATCGTGATGCCGTCGGCGGCCGGACGCTCACGGGAGATGGCCGAGGTCGGGCCGTTGGCAGCGGCGACCGTCCATCCGCCTTCCCACGCCGCGGGCGTCCCTGGGCAGGCGCCGCTCGCCTCGGGGCAGACGTGGACCCGTCCACCACGCTTGATCGCCTCGCTCCGCGCACGGTCGAGCGCGTGGAGCAGGGCGTCGGCACGCTCCTGCAACTGCTGTTCGGCGATGAAGCTCCCCCAGCCCGGAGCGCCGAGGAAGAGCAGGGCGCCGACGCTTGCGAGTGCAACCAGCAGCTCGAGGAGCGTGAAGCCGGAGACGCAACGACGAGGGACGCAACGAGTCATCGGACACTTACGAAGCGAGCGGCGAGCGGCGCCGGACGAGCGAAGTCTAGGAAAAGGGCACGACACGACGGAATCGGCGGCATGGCTTAAGCCGTTCGGCGGATTGCTCGGGCGCGCTCGAGGACGGGCTTGACAGCGGATATTTGACGTCTAAACTATTTGCATAAGGGGACGCCGCGCAATCGGTGCCAGCGGCGAGAAGAAGAACATGCGGATCGTCTGCGTCGGCGGAGGGCCGGCGGGCTTGTATGTCGCGTTGCTCGCGAAGCGGGCGGATGCGCGTAACGTCGTGCGCGTCGTCGAGCGCAATCGCCCGTACGACACGTTTGGCTGGGGCGTGGTCTTCTCGGACCAAACGCTCGGAAACCTTGCGGTCGCCG
>JBKPOL010000431.1:0-21297 GCA_046733075.1 Pseudomonadota bacterium
GGCCTGATGCTTGCGGCCGTCGTTCATGGTCACGGAGATGTCAGCGGCCGCCTCGTCGATCGCACTGTCGGCCACGGCGTGAACGCGGCCACGGAGCGCCACGATGTCCTCGCGTGCCACGAGTTCGTCTGCAAATTCCGCTTGTCCCGCCTGGCCGAAGACGATCGCAACCGCGCACGCGTGGTACACGCTGAACTTCGCCTCCAGGCCGGTACTCGGCGCTCTCTTGCCGGTGAGCTCGAGCACCAGCGAATGCACGCGCAGGTCGATGCGGGCGATGTCCTGCGCGCGCAGTTGATGGTCGTTTCGCAACTGCACGCATCCGTCGATGCTCGGATGGATCACGATGCCGCACGCAAACGGCTTGTACGTGTTGAACGAGATTTCGAATCGCTCGCCGAGCTCGTCGGTGATCTCGTTCCAGGCGCACTTGGTTGAGTACGTCTGGGCGAGGCCGCGCGGAGCCTCGATTGCCCTGCTTGAGGCGGTAAATCCATGCTTTGCCATCAGCGCCGACGTCAATCCGGCGCGCGCGGCGGCGCCCGGGTGAAACGGCTTGCTCATGGACCCGAACTGTTCGCGTACGCCCACGGGTTGCGAGGCGGCGATGCCAAGGGCCATCGCGGTCCGCTCCGCGTCGAGCAACAGAAGGCGGGCGCACGCAGCGGCCGCGCCGAGCATCCCCGTGGATCCGGTGATGTGCCAGCCGCGATCGTAATGCTCCGGGTACACCATGTTGCCGACGCGACACGCGACGTCGACGCCGAGCACGAGCGCATCGACGAACGCGCGCCCGGTCGACCCGATGTGCTCACCGAGGGCGAGCGCCGCAGCGGCGACCGGTCCCGCAGGATGAATGATCGTCTTGAGGTGCGTATCGTCGAAGTCGAACGTATGCGACGACATCCCGTTCAGCAGCGCCGCGCTGCCCATGTCGACGCGCTCATTGCGGCCGAGCACGGCGGCTTGCGGAGACGGTGCCAACTCCTGCACGGCCGCGAGCGCTGCGGCGAGCGTCGAGTGGCGTGATGCGCCGATCGCGCACCCAAGCCAGTTCAGCAACGTGCGATCAGCCTCGCGCTCGACCGACGCGGGGAATTCCGCCGAGGGGTGCAGCGCAACGAACTCGGCAAGGATGCGGGTGACGGGCGGCGCGTTCGCATCGGCTGCAACGCGGGTGTTTTGCGCCATGATTACTCCGTCAACTGGATGTTGCGTTCCTTCGCGACCTTCGTCCACTTCGCGATGTCGTCGCGCATGTATTGACCGAACTCACCAGCTGTCATCGGCATCGGTTGAAGCGCTTCGGCCGAAAGGCGCTCGGAGAACGAAGGATCCGCAAGCGTCCTGTTGATCTCGGCGTTGAGCGTCGTCACGATGGGGGAGGGGAGGTTGGCCGGCCCGACGATGCCGTACCACTGCACGCCGTCGAATCCCTTGAAGCCCAGCTCCTCGAAGGTCGGCACGTCGGGAAGCAGCGGATGACGCCGGGTGCCTGTCACCGCGAGCGGCCGCAACTTGCCCGCCTTGATGTGCGGCAACGCGGCAGCCAGGCCCGGGAACAGTGCCTGCGTCTGGCCGCCCAGGATGTCGGTGATTGCAGGGCCGATCCCGCGATAGGCCACGTGGATCATGTCGATATCGGTCGCGACCTTGAGCTGCTCCATTGCAAGGTGAGTGAGCGTTCCCGGTCCCGAGGAGCCGTACGACAGCTTGCCCTTGTTCGCTTTGGCATACGCGATGAACTCCGGCAGCGTCTGCACCGGCAGCGATGGCGGGACAACGAGCACGTTCGGCGTGCCACCGACCATTGCGATCGGCGTGAAGTCCTTGACCGCATCGTACGGAAGCTTCCGTACCGCAGGGTTCGTCCCGTGCGTGCCGACATAGCCGACCATCAACGTGTACCCGTCCGGCGCCGCACGCGCGGTTGCCTGCGAGCCGACGATGCCGCCACCGCCACTCTGGTTTTCGATGACGACCGGTTGGCCGAGCGACTTGCCGAGCCGCTCCCCGATCTGACGTGCAACGAGGTCGACCCCGCCACCGGGCTGCACGGGCGCGATGATCTTGATCGCTTTAACGGGGTAGGCACCTTGCGCCATTGCCGTTCCCGCAGCGAGAAATGCGCCAGCGATGAGCGCGATGCGCACGAATCGATGCATGGTCAACATGTGTGCTCCGTTACTGCGGTGTCACGCATGGCGCTACCGAGCGATTTGCGCAATGCTCGGTCACGCCGGAGGATAAGGCATGCGGGCGCCGCAAACGCTCAAACGGCGACCGTCACCCTGAGGAAAGTCGCAGGAATGGACGTTGCGTCTTGGGTGCCGCTCCTGTTCTCGCGCTCGAAGAGCACTTCGAGCTCGCGCTGCAGGTCCGCGGATTTGCCGCTTTGTTCCGCGGCCCCGAACGCGTTCATCGTGGGTCCGTAGTAATTTCTGAACTCGCTGACGAATGCAGACGCGGTGCCCGGAAACTGGAAAGTGAATGTATCCCTAACGAACGAGATCCTGTCGCGAGGCACGCCTGCGGCTGTGAATCGCTCCGTCACGTTGTCCTCGATGCCCCAGGTCATCGGGCTGACAAAGCCTTCGGGCGGCGGCGACGTGTACGAACTACTGATCTTCAGGATCTGCGCAACAAGTGTCGGATCGTTTGGAATCCAGTTTCCCATCACGATCCGCCCACCGCGCCGCGTGACGCGCACCATTTCCTTCGCGACGTCGAAAGGACGCGGGGCGAACATCGCACCGAAAATGCTTACGACGAGATCAAACGAACGATCGTCGATGCCCTGAAGGTTGGACGCGTCGCCTTCACGAAACGTGCAGTTGGACAGGCCCTGCGCCTTGGCGCGCGCGTTTCCCGCAGCGACGAGATTACGCGCGATATCGACGCCCAGCACCTCCGCTCCGAGCCTGGCCGCCGGCAGCGCAGTCGTGCCATCCCCGCAGCCGAGGTCCAGCACCTTGAGTCCCTTGTCCACGCCGAGACTCCGCACGAGCGCCTCGCCGCTTTCCCTCATGGTCTCGGCGATCTTGGTGAAGTCGCCCTTTTCCCACAAAGCCTGGTTTGGATTCATAGACGCTTGTCCTCGGTGTCCCTTGAAGGCCCGCGTTCGCCTGATGCTGAAACGTGCCGTCCCCGCGGGGATCGAAATTTTAGCGGTTCCCCTCTCGGCGCGCCGCGTCCCACGCGCATCGCGCCCGTCCTGCGCGTCAGCCGATGTTGAAGGAGGTCGCGACTGCCCCGGCGACGACGACGAGCCACGGAGGAATCTTCCAGAACATCAATGCGAGAAACGCGGTCGCGGCGAGGCAGAAATCCAGCGGGCTCGAGATCGCGCTCGTCCACACCGGATTGTAGAAGGCGGCGAGCAGCAGCCCGACGACCGCCGCGTTGATGCCGAGCACGGCGCGACGCATGCGTGCGTAGCGATGCAAGGCGTCCCAGAACGGCAACGCGCCGACGATGAGCAGAAATCCGGGCAGGAATATTGCGACAAGCGCGATCCCGGCGCCCACCGATCCCGAAGGGTATTGGGTCGAGACCGCGCCGAGAAACGCCGCGAACGTGAATAGGGGCCCTGGAACCGCCTGGGTTAAACCGTATCCGGCAAGGAACGTGTCGTTCCCCACCCAGCCGGCCGGCACGACTTGCGCCTGGAGGAGCGGCAGGACTACGTGTCCGCCGCCAAAGACCAGCGCGCCCGCACGATAGAAGCTGTCGAACAGCTTGATCGCATAGGTGTCGGATGCTGCAGCGTAAGCCGGAAGCCCGATCAGCAGCACGAGGAAGGCGACGAGAAACGCCATGCCGGTCACGCGCCGAAGGTTGACCGCATGCGGGGTCCCGACAGTGGTGGTGGAAGCAGGCAAAAACAGCGCGCCCACGATTCCGGCGGCGACGATTGCGCTCACTTGACCGAGCGTATTCGGCGAAACGGAGGCGACGATCGCGGCGGCGACGGCGATCGTTGCGCGTGCCCGGTCGGGGATGAGCGTCCTGCCCATGCCCCACAATGCCTGCGCCACGACCGCGACGGCCACAACCTTCAAGCCATGGAGCCAGCTCGTACCTATCCGCTCAGTGATGGCGGACAAGCCCCTGCCGAACAACACAAGTGCAATCGCCGAAGGCATCGTGAACGCGAGCCATGCGACCATCGCACCGATGAGGCCGCCTCGGGACAATCCGAGGGCCATGCCGACCTTACTGCTCGCGGGGCCCGGGAGGAATTGGCAGAGGGCGACGAGATCCGCGTACGCGTGCTCGTCGAGCCAGCGACGCTTCTCGACGAACTCATGGCGGAAGTAACCGAGATGCGCGATCGGCCCGCCAAAGCTCGTCAGGCCGAGCTTCAGGAAGGCGCGGAAGATTTCCCATGCGGCGGCCTCTCGTCTCGACGTGCCGAAAGGTGCTGCCCCGAGCGCTTCATCGCTCACGGGGCGTTGCGATTCTTCCTTCAATTGCCGGCGCTTCAATTCACTTGCGCACGACGACACTGCAATCGCCTTCCCTGCGCACCACGTTCACCGCCACGTCGTCGCCATGCCTGGCGAACGCGAGGTCGACGTGCGCATCTGCCACGCGCAATCCGGTAATGCGCATTTCGCCGATCGATTCAGGAAGCACGGGATGGGTGAAGGAGATCGTACGAGCAGCGGCGTTCACGTCGAGGCCTAGACAAGCTTTGAGCAGCATGAATGCGGCGCCCGACGCCCATGTCTGCGGCGAGCATGACACAGGGTAGAGCGTCGGGCTGTCGCCGTCACGTCGATGAAAGCCGCAAAACAGTTCCGGCGGCCGGTGCAAGTCGAAACAGCGCGTCGCGTCGAAGAGCGCGGACAGGACCTGCGCCGCTTCACGACGCATCCCATAGCGCGCGAAACCCGCAGCCACGAGTGCATTGTCGTGCGGCCAAACCGACCCGTTGTGATATGACATGGGGTTGTAGCGCACCTCGCTCGTCGCCACGGTGCGGATTCCCCACCCCGAGAACGATCGCTCATCGAGCAGTGTTCGCGCAACCCGCTGCGCGTGTTCACCGTCGGCGATGCCGCTGAAAAGGCATTGTCCCGCGTTGGACGTGACAACGCGGCAAGGCCGCTTTCTGCCGTCGAGGGCAAGCGCGTAGCAACCGATGTCCTCGCACCAGAACGCGCCCTCGAACCGCGCGCGCAAGATCGCCGCTGCACGCTCCAGTTCACTGGCACGCGCATGCATGCCGAGCGCATGGGCGAGTGTTGCCGCGGAGATCTTCGCGGCATACGCATATCCCTGCACTTCGCATAGCGCGATCGGTGGCTCGGCGAGCCTTCCATCGGCATGGAAGACCGAATCGTGCGAGTCTTTCCACCCCTGCTGCACAAGCCCGTGAAGCGACTGCCGCGCGTACTCGATGAAGCCATCGCCGTCAGCGTCGCCATGGCGGTCCATCCATGTCAGTGCGCGCTCGACGTTGCTCCATAGGTCCCGGATCAGTGACAAGTCACCGGTTTGCTCGTAGTATGCACCGGCGAGCACAATGAAAAGCGGCGTCGAGTCGACCGAGCCGTAGTAGTGGCCGAATGGAACTTCGCCGAGAATCGCCAGCTCGCCTGCGCGCGCTTCGTGGAGGATCTTCCCGGGCGCCGCATCCTGCTCGTCGCTCGTTCTGTCCGCCTGGGTCGCAGCAAGGTATTTGAGGACGCCGCGCGCGATTGCAGGCCTGAACCAGAGGTATTCGAGGCCGCTGATGATTCCGTCCCGCCCAAACACCGTGCTGAACCACGGCACGCCGGCGTACGGGTAGGGGCCGTGCGGCGTCTCGGTCTCCATCATGTAGAGATCCGAGGCGGATCGTGCGATCCATTCGTTGAACGGTGCGCTCGAGCTCACGATGCTCGGCGCCTCGGTCCGCAGGTTCGCAAGGGCGTGCTCGCATGCGGTTGCGGCAGCGTCGTACGCGGCCGACGCTAGCGCGCAAGGCGGCGTGGGAGGCACGCTCACATTCGACGCCGGGCCATTCTCGCAAGTGACGGCCAGGTAACACATCGCAGCGGCCCGGGGTGAGAGCCGCAGCACGTAACGTGCGTGCGAATGCGAAAGCTCGGTCGGCGCCGGGCTGAAGGCGACGCCTGTGCGACGAACCCGACCGTCGAGTCCTTCATAGGCGAGCAAGACGCTATCGCGGGTCACTTCGGCGGGCAGGCGCCTTCCGCGCCGCTCCCGCTGCACACCCCGGACCTCGAAGATATCGCGGAAGTCCCCGTCGAATTCGATCGTCATGTCGATTTCGACGGGGCCGATGCCGTAGTTGTGGATCCGCAGGCGCTCGAGACAGGCGGATTGCCAAAGCAGTTTCGAGCGATAGACGTGGATGCTGCCGCGCGGAATCGTTACCTCGTTCCCTTGTGAGATATCGGGATTCATCAGGTCCACGGCCACAAGGGCGTTGTCGTCCTTGATCGTGGAGCTCAACAGGAGTGGACGCTGGCCGGCCAGCCGCAGCACCAGCTTCGACAGGAATCGCGTGTCGCGGTGATAAACGCCGAGCGCGCCGCTGCCGAATCCCTCGACGTCGCCAAATCTGTCGAAGATCGCAAAGACGTCGCCCTGCTTCAGTACGCGCGTGCGATCGTCGACTCGACTCGACGTCGAGAGGATGTAGAAACCATCCTCGACCTTCAGGATGTCTTCCGCCATGCGCCTACGCCAACGCCCGGCGTTTCTCTTGAGTCGCGATCAGCCGTTCGTACACGGCCACATAGTCACGTGCCATGCGCTCGGCAGTGAAGCGCTCCTCGAACACTTTACGGCAGCGCGCGCGGCTCAACTCGGGCACGCGTCGCACGGCCTCTACGGCATCGTCCAGCTCCTGCACGACGAAGCCGGTCCGGCCGTGCTCCATTACTTCGGGAACGGACCCGCTGCTGTACGCGATCACCGGCGTGCCGCAGGCCATGGCTTCGATCATCACCAACCCGAACGGTTCGGGCCAGTCGATGGGGAAGAGGAGTGCCTGCGCGTTGCCGAGAAAATCCTGTTTGCGCTCGTCACCGATCTCCCCGATGAATTCGACGAGCGGGTCATGCAAAAGCGGCTCGATCGCGCTCTCGAAGTACTGCGCGTCGACCTTGTCCACCTTGGCGGCGATCTTGAGCGGTGTGCCGACCTGCTTCGCGATTTCGATCGCACGATCGACACCCTTCTCCGGCGAAACGCGGCCGAGGCACGCGAGATACGCGCCTGGTCGGGGTTGAAAATGGTACCGGCCGAGCGGAATGCCGTGGTAAACGGTCGCCTGCCAATTCAACCATGGTAACGGCGTGCGCTGCGAATCGGAAATTGACACGACGGGTGGATCCCGAAATTCCTCGTACAGGGGAACGAGATCCGCGATGTCGAGACGGCCGTGCAAGGTCGTGACGTGGGCGTAGGACTGCCGACGGGACAACGGGAAATGCAGGTAGTCGATATGGAAATGGATGATGTCGAAGTCCGCCGAGCCCCGCACGACCCGCTCGAGCATGGCGACATGATGCGCGAGCTGATCGACGCACGCCGGATCCAGTCGCAATGATCGCGGACAGGCGGCCACGAGCCGAGCGCTCGTGTGCGAGTCGCCGCTTGCGAAAAGCGTGACGTCGTGGCCCTGTCGGACGAGCTCCTCGGTGAGATACGACACGATGCGTTCGGTTCCGCCGTAGTACTTCGGCGGTACGCTCTCGTACAGCGGCGCGACCTGCGCGATGCGCAGCGGCCGCGCGGCCAACGTGTCATCGACGCGCCGTTGAACGTCGGAAACTGCGAGCAGGGCAGTAGAGGAGGCCATCAATCAGACGAGAAGCATGGTCCGTTGCGATCGAGTTTTTTGCCGGCGACAACAACAGTATGCCGGCTCGAAACAGGTCCGACCAAGGCTTGGACATGCCGCTTTGACACGAAGTCCCAGGTCACCCACCATTGATGCGGCGTCCGGGCCGTTCGGCCCATCGAGCGACGCTTTCGGATGATACGAAGGAGCCGCCATGGCACGCCCGAACGTGGTACTGATTCTCGTCGACGACATGGGCTTCTCCGACATCGGCTGCTACGGCGGCGAGGTCCGGACGCCCAACATCGACCGGCTGGCGCAGCGAGGCGTCCGGTTCTCGCAGTTCTACAACACGGCTCGCTGCAGCCCCTCGCGGGCATCGCTGCTGACCGGCCTTCATCCGCATCAGACGGGCATCGGCGTGCTTACGAACGATGATCGGCCGCGCGGATACGCCGGCACGATCAACGAGCGTTGCGTCACGATGGCCGAAGTGCTGAAGGCCGCGGGTTACGCGACCTGCCTATCCGGGAAGTGGCATCTCGCATCCGAGATGCGAACGCCCAATGACGCGTGGCCCACGCGGCGGGGCTTCGATCGCTTCTTCGGAACGCTGACCGGCTGCGGCTCGTTCTTTCAGCCGGGAACGCTGACGCGCGGGGAAGTCAACGTCGAGGACGAAGCGCTCGATCCCGACTTCTATTACACCGATGCGATCACCGCTGAAGCGGTCGCCTTCGTCGAGGACCGCGGCTCGCGTGACGCGACGGGGCCATTCTTCCTGTATGTCGCGTACACGGCGCCGCACTGGCCCTTGCATGCACGCGACGAGGACATCGCCCGATATCGCGGCAGGTTCGACGAGGGCTGGGATCTATTGCGCGAGCGACGGATGAAGCGGCTCCGCGAACTCGGCATCCTCGAAGATTCCGCCGCATTGAGCGAACGCGATCCGACGCAACCGGCTTGGACCGATGCCGAGGACAAGGGTTGGCAAGCACGGCGCATGGAAGTCTATGCCGCGCAAATCGACCGAATGGACCAGGGAGTCGGCAGGATCGTCGCGGCACTCGAGGCGACCGGTACCCTCGACGACACGCTCATCCTATTTCTTTCGGATAACGGCGGCTCCGATGAAGCCCTTCCGCTCGTCGACCTCGAGCGCTTCAAGCAGCGGACGGACATCCTGCGCCTTGCCACTCGGGACGGCCGCGAGGTGCGGATCGGCAACGAACCCTCGATCGTCCCCGGGACGGAAGATACGTACGGGAGCTATGGACGAGCCTGGGCGAATCTTTCGAACACGCCCTTCCGCTATTACAAGCAGTGGACGCACGAAGGCGGCATTTCGACGCCTTTGATCGTGCATTGGCCGCGAGGAAATCTGCGCGCGGGCTCGGTGGTGCGCGCGCCGTTTCAGCTCGTCGACGTGTTGCCTACGGTGATCGAAGCAACGGGCGCGCCCTATCCCGGCCGCTACAAGGGGCGCGACATCACGCCGCCCGAAGGCCGCAGTCTGCTGCCCGCGCTGCGCGGTCAGGCGGTGCCCGAGGCGACGCTCTACTGGGAGCACACAGGCAATGCAGCCATTCGCCGCGGCCGGTGGAAAATGGTTCGCCGCTTTCCGCAAGCGTGGGAGCTCTACGATGTGACGCGCGATCGCTCGGAGCTTCATGATGTCGCCGAGCAGCATCCCGAGGTGGTCGACGCCTTGAATCGCGAGTGGCAGGCATGGGCCGACCGTGTCGGCGTCATTCCGTGGCAAGGTATCCTCGACCTGTATCTCGAGCGCGGACAACCCGCGCGGGAAGCGATCGGCTGACGCCCGGTTGGCAACGGTAACGGTAACGATCGCGGCCGGCGGCGCGTTGATATATAAGCGCTTGCGATCTCAGGATTCGACTGCAACCGATCAATCGAAGGAGGAGGTGCACCATGCAGGCAAAGGGTCCGTTGATGACCATGACGACGGCGGTTGCGTTTGCGCTGTTCATCCCGGCGCACGCCGCGGACAAGCCTTTCGTCGACGTGGGCAAGCAGCAACCGATAACCATCCTCACGCCCTCGACCCCCTGGCTTCCCGCGTTCACGAAGCTCGTCGAGATGTACGAGGAACAGACGGGAAACAAGATCAAGCTCGACGTGAATCCATTCGCCGGCGTGCTCGACAAGGCGCGCAACGATGTGCGGGGAGGCGGGGGCACGTATGACGTGGTCCTTCTCGACACACAGTGGACGATCGAGATGTACGAAGGCGGCTTCCTGACGCCATTCAAGGACATCGATCCGGCATTCGACCCACCGAAGGAACTGCTGGCCTACGACGACTCCGGGTACTGGAACGAGCAGAAGCGATGGCGCACATCGAAGGGTGGCAAGCTGATGGCGTTCACGGTGCTCGGAAACGTGCCGGTGTGGTACTACCGCGTCGACGCGCTCAAGGAGGCGGGTGTCCAGCCTCCGAAGACGGTCAAGGACATCCTCGATTCGTGTGCGAAGCTCAGTAAGCCGCCGTCAACGTACGGCGCGGTTCTGCGCGCGGACCGCGGCAACGGCATCCGCTACGAGTGGATGCAATGGATGGTGAGCCAGGGCGGGACCGTCGTTAAGGATCCGGAGAACGGCGACTACACGGTTACGCTCAACAGTCCGCAAAACAAGGTCGCGCTCGACAACTTCATCGAGGTGACGCGGAAGTGCGGCGTGCCAAGTCCGGGCTCGATTGGTCAAGGCGATGTGATCCAGCTGCTCGCGACCGGCAAGGCGGTGCAGGCGCAACTGGTGGTCGCCGCATGGGGCAACCTGCAGGACCCGAAGAAATCGGCCGTCGTCGGCAAGCTCGACGCCGTGCCCATTCCGCGTTCCAACGACGGAAAGTACGGCGCGGTGATCGGGAACTGGAACTACGCGATCCCGAAAGGTGCGAACCCGGCGCACAAGAAGGGCGCGCTGGCGTTCGCCAAGTGGTTCACGACGTACGACGCGCAGTACGCGTATGGCAAGGCCGGGGGAATCCCCAATCGCAGCGACGTACTGAGCTCCGACCTCGCAAAGGATCCGGCGATGCGCTGGATGCCGGCGTACCTGGAATCAATGAAGAACGCGCGCCAGGAGCTTGGCTACCAGGAAGGTGCGCAAGTGGAGCAGGTGATCGGCCTTCGGCTGAACCAGGCGGTCATCGGCGAGCTGAGCTCGGCGAAGGCGCTGAATCTGGCGGCAACCGAGGTGAAGGACATCTTCCAGAAAAGCGGGCGCAAGACGGGAGTTGCAGCAACGCTGCCCGAATGAATCGGTGAGGTTGGCGTAGCAACTGGCCGCTCCCTGCATCGCTTCCATCCCTCTTACACTCGCCCGCATGGCCGCCGTCAGCGTACGAAACGTCGAAAAGCGATTCGGCGATGTTTCGGTGATGCGAGGCATCGACCTCGATATCGCGGACGGCGAGTTTGCCGTGCTGGTGGGGGCGTCGGGCTGCGGCAAGTCCACGTTGTTGCGGATGATTGCAGGACTGGAGTCCATCACCGCGGGCGACATCATCATCGGCGACCAGCGCGTCAACGATCTCGAGCCGCGCGAGCGCGATATCGCGATGGTGTTTCAAAGCTACGCGTTGTACCCGCATCTCAATGTCCGCGACAACATGAGCTTCAGCCTGAAGCTGCGCAGGAAAGCTGCCGCCGACATCGCCGCTCAAATCGGGCAGACCGCGAACGTCCTGAACCTTGCGCATCTGCTCGAGCGCTTCCCGCGTCAGCTGTCGGGAGGTCAGCGGCAGCGCGTCGCCATGGGCCGCGCCATCGTGCGCCATCCCAAGGTCTTCCTGTTCGACGAGCCGCTGTCGAATCTCGATGCGCAATTGCGGATTGCGATGCGCACCGAGATCCGCGCCTTGCACCAGCGTCTCGGCGCGACGTCGATCTATGTCACGCACGACCAGGTCGAGGCAATGACGATGGCCGACCGAATGGTCGTGATGAACGCCGGACGAATCGAGCAGATTGGGGCCCCCCTCGATGTGTACGACCTTCCGCAGACGCTGTACGTCGCCCGGTTCATCGGCGCGCCATCCATCAACGTGCTGGAAGGCTCGGTCGAAACGGCGGGTCCGACCCCGGTGGTAAAGACGAAGGGCGGTGCACGAATCGCAGTGGAAGCAGGGCCGGCGCAGGGTCGCCACATCAACTTCGCATTCCGGCCGGAGCACGTGGACATTTCGGAAGCGGGGACGCTCGCCGGAAAGATCAACGTCGTGGAGAATCTCGGCCCCGAGACCTACGTCTTCGTCGACACCACGGACGGAAGAGTTTGCCTGGTCCTCGACCGTTCGCAACGCCCACGTCCTGGCGACGCGGTGAAGCTCGCAGTCGACCCCGAACACGTACACCTTTTCGACGCGGAGACGGGCTTGCGCTTCCGATCGGGATGATGCGCCGGACCGTGAATAAGGCGAGTCGTCGCGGCTTCGTCGGCTGGGTCAACGCGACATTCAAGCATTGGAGCCTGCTACCCGCCGTCATCGTGTTCGTCGTGCTGAGCGTATATCCGCTGGTGAATCTGCTGCGGATGAGCGTGTCGACGATCGAATTCAAAGGCGGCAACGAAGTCTGGTCGTTCACCCCGGCTCGCAACTGGAGCGCGATGCTGAGCGATCCGGGCTTGACCCCGACGATCTACAACACGCTGCGTTTCGTCGCGGTCGCCGTGACCGTTGAAATGGTACTCGGCCTCGGGCTTGCGCTGCTCGTTGGCAGTATGACCCGTGGCAAGGGACTGATGCGCACGATCACGATCGTCCCGATCCTTGTGCCGCCGGTTGCGATCGGCAGCATGTTCAAGCTGATGTTCAACCACGACTTCGGGCTGTTCAACGAAATCCTTGCCGCCGTCGGGATCGGACCTGTCAGCTGGCTCGGATCGACGTCGCTTGCGTTGTGGTCGGTTGTCCTGGTCGACGTGTGGCACTGGGTGCCGTTCGTGTTCCTGATTCTCTTCGCCGCCGTCGAGGGCCTTCCGCGCGAGGTCCTCGAGGCGGGTCGCGTCGACGGCGCGACGCGGTGGCAGCTTCTCTGGCGCGTGACGCTGCCTCTGCTCGCGCCCGCCATCACGGTCGCATTTCTGTTTCGAGCGATCCTCGCGTTCAAGGCCTTCGACGAAGTGTTCCTGCTGACCGGCGGCGGTCCCGGAACATCGAGCGAGTTGCTGAGCCTGCATTTGTTCAAGGTGTTCTTCGAGCAGAACCAGCTCGGCTATGGAGCAATGCTTTCGGTGTTCACCATCGTCGGTGTGCTGGTGCTGCTGTCGCTTGGCCGCCGCATCGCGTCGACCGCCACGGCGACATGACCACGGTTCCTGTTCACGTCGGCAGGGGACGTGTGCGTCGGCCGGCGCATGCGGCGTGGACGCCAGCGGTGCGTGCGCGACTGATGGGCTGGGTGCTGATCGGTCTGGCAGTCGTTCTCGTCGTCGGACCGTTTCTGTGGATCCTGATGAACTCGTTCAAGACGCAGATCGCGATCCTGAGCGGCGCATGGCTATTCACGCCCACGCTCGACGGCTACAAGGACGTCCTCCTCAGCCGCCGCTCGGACTTCCTGAGCGGGTTGTATACGAGCCTGATCGTGGCAACCGTAAGCACGGCGATCGTTCTCGTCATTGCCACGCTCGCCGCCTACTCGCTGCATCGGTTCGTGTGGGCACGGTGGGCCATCAGCGCATTTCTCGGCTGGACGCTCGCCTTTCACGTGATTCCCGTGATCACGATGGTCGGTCCGTGGTACCTCGTGTTCAAGGAACTTGGGCTCTACGATACGAAAGTCGCGCTGATCCTCACGCACGTCACCGTGAATCTGCCGATGGCCGTGTGGCTGATGATGTCGTTTTTCAAGCAGCTTCCTCCGGAGATCGAGGAAGCGGCGCTCGTCGATGGCTGTCGCCAGGTCTCCGCGTTCTGGCGCGTGACGCTGCCGCTCGTCGTACCCGGCCTGATTGCGACCGCCGTTTTGAGCTTCATTTTCAGCTGGAACGAGTTTACGATCGCCCTCAACCTGACATCGCAGACCAACGCCACCGTGCCCGTCGTCGTCGCGAAATTCGCGAACGATTACGAGGTCCAGCACTCGCAGATGGCCGCCGCGTCGATCCTCGCGACGCTGCCGGCGCTGTTGCTGATGTTCTTCGGTCAGCGCTTCATCGTGCAAGGCCTGACACTGGGTTCCGTCAAGTAGACGCTCGGCTGAGGTACGGTGGGGCGGAGGTACGGTGGGGCGGAGCTATGCTGGCGCGGAGCTACGGTGCGCCCGAGCTATGGTGGCCTCAAGCTACGGGAGCTACGGTGCGCTCAAGCTACGGTCGCAGCGTCGCCGTCTCCGCCTCGCGCCTGATCTCGTCCCGAAGGGCGACGAAGCGCGCCTCGGTATTCGGACCGAACAGCGGGTCCTCCAGATGGCGGACCGCTTCGTCCACGCCCGCCCAGTCTTTGTCGGTCAGCAGTCGTGCGGCAAGCGGAAGCATTTGGGTTTCTTCCATTCGCATGTGCTCGCGGAAAAGTTGGACGTAATCGCGCGCCTTCGTCTCGACGCGCTCTCGCGCGGTGATCGAGCCATTCACGATGTCGTCGAGATCGCGCGCGAGATCCGAAGCGGCGCGCCCGAGCGCCGCGTGCTGCGCGCAGAGCTCGTCGACCTGCGTCGTCGTGCGAAGCTCGCGCGTCTTGATGATCTCGAACACGCAATCCTCCTTCGGATGGTGTACGACGTCGGAGTAGCGTGTCATGTAGTAGATGATGTCGAGCATCAGCGTGTAGTCCGGCGAATCGCCGTCGTGAAAGATCACGAGCTGATTTTCGAGCAGGTTGAGGAGCCGTCCGAAATTCACGTGGTCGGCATGCCACAAGGCGAGTGTCATGGACATGATGCAGGATGAAGGGCTGTGGGTTCGCGGGGGGCCGCCGATACGGCAAAGCGGTACGGTGAAGCCGGTACCATCGGATCCTACGGCAGGTGTCTCTCGACGAGAACGACCTGTCGGCTCGAACCCTTGATCCTGGTCATGGACCGTGCGCATAAACGAGCAAGGCTAGCGGCGGGCTAACTCGCGCATCTGGGGGAGAATCGCATTGAGACGGCGTTCGGGAACGGAGCACTCCTCGCTGATGATCGTTATCCTGATGCTGCTCGCTTGTGCGAACGCCGGCGCTCAAACGGCGCAGGAACACGTGCACGGTCACGCTCATGCGGTGATGCCGTTCGACATCTCGAAGACCGTGCATGTCTTTACGATGACCGAGTCGGGAGGCATCGAGCGTGTACTCGTCCGGGACCCGCGGGACGCGGGTGAGGTGACCCTCGTTCAGCAACATCTCCGCAAGGAGGCGGAGCGGTTCGGGAAGGGTGACTATTCCGATCCAGCCGCATTGCACGGCGCGCAGATGCCGGGTCTCCGCGAGTTACAGGCCGGCGCGAAGCGTATCAGCGTTTCCTACGCCTCGCTGCCCGAGGGCGCGCAGATCACCTTCGGAACCGCCGATCGGCACCTTCTCACCGCGATCCACCGTTGGTTCGGGGCGCAATTGTCGGAGCACGGCGCCGACGCCCGGACCGAATGAATGGGGGCTGTTCTAGCGCAGCTGACGCGCCATCAGGCCCACTTCATTCCGCGGAGCGCCGCAACCAGTTCCGGGCGCATGATCCATTCCGACTGCGCTTCACTTGCGTTACCGGGAACCGTCCTGCCGGTCGACAAGGTGAACCACCAGCAAGGCGCGTTCTTGCCTTTCTTCGGGGGGGCGTAGCCCAGTCTTTCGGCGACGGCTCGCGCGAACGTCCCGTACTGCAACCGGGCGGCCGCAAGGCTTTTGAGCTTCAGTTGTGCCGCTATCTCGGCCGCCGAAATGGTGCATTCGGGAGCGCGGCATTGCGCCTGAAGCATCTGCAACTGCAATGGAGAGATGCCATGCCAGTCGCGCGTGGCAAGCAGCGCGGCCTTGAATTGCTCGGTCGTGGCGATGGGCCCTTCGTCGTTCGGTACGCTCATACCCTTCTCCTGCCTCAAGTTCCATTGTTGCATACGCAGTGTACGCGTCGCCGGGGCATCCGGGTGCGACGCCCGGCGTTCCGTCGGTCGGCACAATCGGGCGGAAAAGTCGGGTTTTCGTCCAAAACCGCAAATATAAGTAGCAACGGCGAGGATGCCGGGCTGCGTTTGTGTTAGGGTGATCTGCTCACGGCATGTCTACCCGACACCGGACAGGTTTTTCATCCGTTCGACGGCCTCCTTCAACTGTCGCATGCCATGCGTGGTGCGCACGAGGACCTACGATCGGATCTCGCCTCGCATATGCGGCAGGCATGGCGCTTCGCGGACGGAACGGAAGTCCGATGCGCGTCCCGGCGGGCGCCTGTTGGATCGATCGTTACTCCGCGTCGCCGGGTGTCTGCACCGTGCGGTGGGTCGGAGCGGGAACCGACCACAGCGCGCAAATGTCCAGTGTAGAACTTGGCGGGCTCATGCGCGGTTGCCTCATCCAGTACGCGTGAGCCGCATTTCGATGTTTCGAACGGCGTACGTATAAAGAGAAGCGGGTGCCGCCAGCCGGGTTACGGCGGCAGCGCTCGCGCTGTCAAACGAGGTTATCGGGGTGTCAGCCTTCGTGGAAATCCTGGACTGCTTGAAGAAATACGGTCAGCGACTTGATCTGGAGATCGCCAAGGAGACCGGCGTGCCGCTTGCGACGGTGCGCACCCAGCTTTCCGGCCTGGCCGCCACCGGTGCCGTCGTCATGTGCAATCTGACGCGTTTTGAAAACGGCAAGCGCATCGACGCCTGGCAATGCCGCGTGTCCGGCTATGTTCCCCCGCCGGCGCCCGGTCGAAAGCCAAGTCCGAAGCCTTGAGCGATTAGGCGCTAGGCGGGCCTTGCGACTTCGGTCGCATTCAGCAGGCAGGATCAGGCCGGTATTGGCACGTCGGTCACACCCAACTTCGACCCGGACCGACCGGCGCTCGCCGTAGCGCGTCGTCCTTGCCGTTTTATCCGCTTGAGCGCATACTGCGGCGGCGCGATCCTCAAGTAGCCGTTGCTGTTATCGGTACCCGCAATTCTGCGAGTACTTCTTCATCACCCGCCCTCTTGATCTTCGCCCTGCCGAGGGGCGTTCCTCCTTTTTAGTCTTTTTTTGTGGAAAGTGAAGTCATGGCAACAGGTACAGTGAAGTGGTTCAACGATTCCAAGGGTTTCGGGTTCATCACGCCGGAAGACGGCGGCAAGGACCTCTTTGCCCATTTTTCGGCCATTCAGGAGCAAGGATTCAAGACGCTGAAGGAGGGGCAGCGCGTCGCCTTCGACGTGAGCACCGGCCCGAAGGGACAGCAGGCGTCGAATATCCGCTCCGCGGACTGATTCCCGGCCAGGCACGACAAACGTCGTGCCGCCCGCAGTGCGAAAAGCCCGGCGCTCTGCCGGGCTTTTTTTTTTGAGTGCCGTGCACCTTGGCGACTATGTGTGGTGAGAGACAGACGCCGTTCGCCGTCCGCGGCAAGCTCTCGCATCTTTCCCGCTTCCCTTCGTGCCGCCATGGCAGCCCCTATTCGCGCTCTCGCAACGTTTGAACAGGTTCTCGAGGCCGTTGCAGATGACGCGATGTGCGCGGAGCGAGAGCGCGCGCAACTCACGCTCGACAGCATCGGCGATGCCGTCATCAGCACGGATAAGGAAGGACGTGTTGCATACCTCAACGCAACGGCGGAAAAAATGACGGGCTGGTCGCGGAACGAGGCATGGGGCCGCTTGTTGTCGGACGTGTTCAGAACCGTCGACGCCGACACGCGAGAAGCCGCGCGGAATCCGGTGGAATTCAGCGCTCGGCGAAACAGGCTGACTGGTCTTCCACGCCACTGTATCCTCGTCCGCCGCGACGGGTTCGAAGCGTACATCGAGGACTCCATCGCCCCTATTCTCGACGGGGACGGGAACGCGATGGGCGCGGTCATGGTAGTTCGCGACGTGAGCGACGCGCGACGCCGCGCCGTCCAGCTATCTCACCTAGCACATCACGATGTACTCACCGACCTGCCCAATCGGGTGCTTTTGCGCGATCGCCTCGATCAGGCAATCGCGCTCGCCCGGCGTCATCGCCGCCAGGTGGCGGTGCTGTACCTCGACCTGGATCACTTCAAGCGTGTCAACGATTCACTAGGGCACGCGGTCGGCGACCAGGTGTTGCGGGAAGTGAGCAACAGGCTCTCCGCGGCCGTTCGCCGCTCGGATACCGTGAGTCGGCGAGGCGGGGACGAATTCGTCGTCCTGCTTTCCGAGGTCGGACACACCCGGCATGCAACACGGCACGCCGAGAAGATCCAGGCGGCGCTATCGCTGCCCCACATCATCGGCGAGCATGAACTGCGGATGAACGTGAGCATAGGTATCAGCGTGTTCCCGGCCGATGGAGACGACGCGGAAACGCTCGTGGCACGCGCAGATGCGGCGATGTACGAGGCGAAGGCAAGCGGGCGTAACACTTATCGCTCCTTCGCTGCGCGACCTGTTGGGCGATGATGGGCTAGCTTTCCCAGTCCGCACAGGGACAGGTCATTTGGCGACATAGGGCAAGAGACGGTCGAACTCGGTCTTCACGACCTCGTAGCACTCGCATGCGCGCGACTCCAAACCGGGGCGATCGATCACCGTGATCCGGCCCCGACGGTAATTGATCAGGCCAGCTTCCTGCAACTTCCCCGCGGCCTCGGTAACGCCTTCGCGTCGCACGCCCAGCATGTTGGCGATCAATTCCTGCGTCATCGAAAGCTCGTTCGTCGACAAGCGATCGAGGCTCAGCAACAACCACCGACATAACTGCTGGTCCACCGAGTGGTGCCGATTGCACACTGCGGTCTGCGCCATCTGGGTTATCAACGCCTGCGTGTAGCGCAGCAGAAGATGCATCGTCGGCCCAAAACGCCCGAACTCATCTTTCAGTAGCGCAGCTTTCAGTCGAAAGCCGTGGCCCGCGCTTTGCACAACCGCGCGACTCGGCGTCGACTCGCCGCCCATGAACAGCGAGACGCCCAGGATGCCTTCATTGCCGACGATGGCGATTTCAGCGGACGCACCGTCCTCCATCACGTACAGCAGCGACACAATGGACGTCGTCGGGAAATACACGTGGCGCAACAGCGCTCCCGGTTCGTAAAGCACGTCCCCGAGCCGCATCGGGATAAGTTCGAGGTGGGAGGCGAGTCGCTCGTAGTCACTCGCCGGCAGCGCATCGAGGAGATGGTTCTGGTGGGGACTGTGACGCTCGGCCGAGTCAGGATCGGCGCTCTGCGCTGCCAGAATTTTCCGAGCGGCCGGACGGGGTCTTGCTGAAGGCATGACACAGTCTAGACGATTGGCGGCCCGCCGATGTGCGCTAGCGTACAAAGCAGCGGTGCCAGCTCGCTACGACACGCCTCGGCGCACGGCTTTTGTTCGCCGGGAACTTGCCACCTTCAGCTACGCTTCGCAATCTGGATGCGATGACGATGGCCGTATGTGTGCCAGCGTACCGACAGGCGCACGGTTAGCGCATAGCTTGCGAAGTCCTATGAAATCAATTCTTGATCCTTCGTTCCGGTACACGGCGAGCTTCGACACCGACCTGCGCAGAACCTTCGCGAGGATTCGGCGCGATCACCGGAAGAGCGCGCAAAGATCGGTACATGCGGCCTCGGCAACGCTCGCCAGCGTTTCGTCGATTGCGGGCAAGAAGGGGCAAGGTCGGTGATCTCCGCTCTCGCGTCGCAGGTCGAGGCCAGCGTGCCGGGCGCCGAGAGCAGCGCGAGCGCAAAAGGGTCGAATATCACGCTTGTACCCGCGCGCATGCTCGTGGACGCACGGGGCTTGGCCTTGGGCACGCTGGCCGTGCTCGCGCTGATATTCGCGCTGTCATGGGCGGAAGGGTTTTTGGTGCCGCTTTTGCTCGGCATCATCACGGCATACACACTGAATCCGCTCGTCGCATGGCTCGAAGCCATCAGGCTTCCACGTCTCGCCGGCACTGCCATCGTAATGGGAACCCTGATCGGCGCGCTGGTGCTTGGAACCTACTCTCTGCGCGAAGAAATGCAGGCCATCATCGAGCAGTTGCCGCATGCGGCGAGCAAGGCTTCCTCCGCAATCGAGCGCATGAGCATCGGGCAGCTCGGGAATATGCAGAAGATCCAGAATGCGGCCACGGAGGTTGAAAAGGCGACAACGCAAGCGGCCGTCAGCGCCACCGTGCCTCGTCAGCCAGCGACCCACGTGATCGTGGACCGACCGACGTTCAAGCTCGGCGACTTCCTCTGGCAAGGCTCGATGGGCGCGCTCGGCGCGGTCGGTCAAGCGGCGATGGTGGTATTCCTCGTGTTCTTCCTGCTGCTCGGCGGCGATCGATTCAAGCGAAAGCTCGTGCAGCTGGCGGGCCCGTCCCTGTCGAACAAGAAGATTGCCGTCCATATCCTGGACGACATCAACGGGTCCATCCAAAAATACATGCTGATGCTGTTGGCAACGAACTTGCTCGTCGGGTTCGCGACCTGGATCGCGTTCCGCTGGATCGGTCTAGAGAACGCCGGCGCGTGGGCCGTCGCCGCCGGGTTACTGCACATCGTCCCCTACCTTGGCCCCGGCCTGACCGCCGCCGCTACGGGGATGGCAGCGTTCATGCAGTTCGACTCGATCTCGACCGCGCTGCTGATCGCGGCCGCTTCTGCCGCCATTGCGACCGTCGTCGGCACCTTCGTGGGCACCTGGATGATTGGAAGGATCGCCCGCATGAACTCGGCAGCGATCTTCATTGCATTGTTGTTCTGGGGCTGGCTCTGGGGTGTATGGGGAATGCTTCTCAGCGTTCCCATCATCGTCATCATCAAAGTCGTATCGCAACATCTGGAGCAGCTGCACCCGATGGCCGAGTTGCTCGGGGACTGAGTGATTGCGACATCGCCGCTCCGCCACGCGGTAGCCGGCCGCATGGGCAACGACCCGGCCCCCGTGCTTCAGACCGTACGCGAGACAACGTGATTGCCGAGGCATGAACGAGACGACGCGCGGCGGGGCTTCCGAGACTACGGGCGACGCCATGGCCCGCAGACAGGCAGAGCAAGTGCTCCTTAAAGCGGGAGCGCTGCAGCGCGCCATCTTCAACAGCGCGAACTTCTCGAGCATCGCGACCGACGCGAACGGCGTCATTCAGATCTTCAACGTCGGCGCCGAGCGAATGCTGGGCTACGCGGCGGTCGAAGTGATGAACAAGATCACGCCCGCGGACATTTCGGACCCGAACGAGCTGATCGCGCGCGCGAAGGCGTTGAGCGTGGAGCTCGCGACCACGATCACGCCCGGCTTCGAGGCGCTGGTCTTCAAGGCTTCGCGCGGCATCGAGGACATTTACGAGCTCACGTATATCCGCAAGGACGGGAGCCGGTTTCCGGCGCTGGTTTCGGTAACTGCGTTACGCGACGCGCACGAGGCCATCATCG
>JBKPOL010000432.1:0-6669 GCA_046733075.1 Pseudomonadota bacterium
TGGTGTGGGAGGATCTCGCACCGCGCGACCTGCTCACCGCCGACAGCTTCGACAATGCGATCACCACCGTGCTCGCGCTCGGCGGCTCCACCAACGCGCTCGTGCACCTCATCGCGATGGCGCGCCGCGCCGGCATACCGCTCACGCTCGATCGCTTCGACGAACTGTCGCGGCGCACGCCACTCATCGCGAACGTCCGCCCCGCCGGCAAGTACCTGATGGAAGATTTCTATTACGCAGGCGGTCTGCGCGCCCTCATGTCGGGCATCGCAGATCTGCTCGCGCTCGATGCGCGAACCGTCGAAGGCATCACGATCGGTGACGCGATCAGGGGCGCCGAGACCTTCAACCAGGACGTGATTCTTCCCCGCGAGCGTGCGCTCGTCGCCTCCGGCAGCCTCGCCGTGCTGCGCGGCAATCTCGCGCCGGATGGTGCGGTGATCAAGCCGGCAGCGGCGGAGGCTCACCTGTTGTCGCATCGCGGCCCTGCGATGGTTTTCGAGAACTACAACGACATGGCGGCACGCATCGACGATCCATCGCTACCCGTCACGCGGGATTCGGTCATCTTGCTGAAGCACGCCGGACCATTGGGTGCACCGGGCATGCCGGAATGGGGGCAATTGCCGATCCCGAAGAAGCTGCTCGACCAGGGCGTGCGCGACATGGTTCGAATTTCCGATGCACGCATGAGCGGCACAAGCTACGGCGCGTGCGTGTTGCACGTGGCGCCGGAATCCTTCGTCGGCGGGCCGCTCGCCTTCGTTCGCGACGGCGACATGATCACGCTGGACGTTCCTGCGCGACGACTTGAGCTCGATGTGTCGGACGCGGAACTCTCGCGACGTCGGGAGACGTGGCGGAAGCCTGCGCCGCACTTCGCGCGGGGCTTCGGCGCGCTGTATCAGAACCATATTCGCCAGGCGAACGACGGGTGCGACTTCGATTTTCTCGAAGGCACCGCACCGACGGCCGAGCCCGAGATCCATTGAAAGGCGCCGTCCGCGAAGCTCCGGTGGCGTCTATGCCGAGGAGAACTAGGAATGCGCACGCTCGAGGCCAGACGGGTCGTTGAGTTCGTCGCGACGGTTATGCGCGCGGGAGGATCCGCGCCCGAGGAGGCGGCAACGATCGCGCGCCGTCTCGTCGACGCGAATTGCGTCGGCCACGAGTCGCATGGCGTCATCCGCGTCGGCAAATACCTGGAGTGGGTGCGCCAAGGCTGGCTGCGACCCAACCAGAAGCCTTCGGTCGTCGTCGAAACCGATTCGCTGGCGATCGTCGACGGCAATCGTGGCTTCGGGCAGGTGATCGGTGAATTCGCGGGGCGGCTTGGCATCGCAAAGGCCGCGAAGAACGGCATTGCGATGATCGGACTGCGCAATTGCGGACATCTCGGTCGCGTGGGCGACTGGGCGGACATGGCCGCCGCCGAAGGGCAGGTGTCGCTGCACTTTCTCAATACGTCGGGCGCGCAGCGCGTCGCGCCATTCGGTGGAAGCGACCGTCGGCTCTCGACGAACCCCATTTGCATCGGCGTGCCGATCGACAATGGCGATCCGGTCATTCTCGACGTGACGACGTCGATGGTCGCCGAAGGCAAGCTGATGGTGGCCGTGAACAAGGGTGAGCGCGTACCCGAAGGATGGATCATCGACCGCGACGGTGCGCCGACGACGGATCCGGCGGATTTCTACGAGGGCGGAGCGCTGCTTACGGTCGGTGCGCACAAGGGCTCGGGATTGTCGATTATCACCGACCTTCTTGCAGGCGCCGTATCCACGGGGCGGAGTTCCGACCCCAACGACTCGGTGCTCCGCAACAACATGCTGTCGATCTACATCGCGCCTCGCGTCTACGCGCCGGACGGGTGGGTGACTGCCGAAGCGCGACGCTTCGTCGAGTGGGTCAAGGCGTCTCCCCCGGCCACACGAGACGCGCCGGTACTGGCGCCCGGTGACGTCGAGCGCCGCACGCGGGTCGAACGACTGAGGAGTGGGGTGCCGCTCGATGACAAGACGCTCGCCGACCTCGTATCCGCCGCTCGATCCGTCGGCATCGAGGACGCGCGCGCCCAGGCGATGCTCGGCTCGCGCACTTAGTCCGAGAGTCGCACGCTCACGGTGAGGGATTGACGCGCGTTGAGCGACGACCCGCTGTTCCGGGGCTTCACGACCCATCGCATCGATACGTCCGGCACGCACATCCATTGCGTCGTCGGCGGCAGCGGAGCGCCGTTGTTGCTTCTGCATGGCTATCCGCAGACCCACGCGATATGGCACCGTATCGCGCCGGCCCTTGCGGCAACGTATACCGTCGTGTGTGCGGATTTGCGCGGCTATGGCGATTCGGGGAAGCCCACATCCGACGAGCTCCACGCGCCCTACTCGAAGCGTGCGATGGCGCTCGACATGGTCGAGATGATGCGCGAGCTCGGCCACCTGCAATTTCGCCTGGTGGGGCATGACCGCGGTGGGCGCGTTGCGCATCGTCTTTGCCTGGATCATCCCGACTGCGTGGACAAAGTCGCCGTTCTCGACATATCGCCGACCAAGGGGATGTACGCGGCCACCAACCAGGACTTTGCGACTGCCTATTACCACTGGTTCTTCCTCATCCAGCCGTATGACCTGCCGGAACGGCTGATTGGCGGCGCTCCCGTCTATTACCGTCGTCGCAAGCTCGGGGGCTTTGGCACCGGACTGCGGCATTTCGATCCGCGCGCGCTCGTCGAATACGAACGATGCTTCCGTGATCCGGCGACGATCCACGCGAGCTGCGAAGACTACCGGGCGGCTGCATCGATCGACCTGCTTCACGACGCAGAAACCGCGGCGAGCAAGGTAGGGTGCCCGTTGCTGGTGCTATGGGGTGAGCACGGTGTTGTCCATCGGTTCTTTAAACCGCTCGAGGACTGGAGGCGCGTCGCGAGCGACGTGCGGGGCCGATCACTTCCATGCGGACATTACCTGGCCGAGGAGGCACCGGAGGAAACGCTGCGCGAATTGACGGCGTTTCTCGCCGACTGACGCGCGAGCGGCAACGATTGAAGCATCGGCGCAGCACTGGCGCGCCACGCCGATGTCGAGGCTACAGCTTGCCGAGGATGCCCGTCACTTCTTCCTTCGTGAACGCGCGCATCGTCTGCGTGCGTATGTTGCCTGCCGAGCCCAACGTGAGGCTCAGCGCGGTCATCGATGCATCATCGGGTGCCTCGAAGGTGGCGACGATGTCGTATTTTCCGACGGTCCAGTAGATCGATTTCATCTCGATGCCCATCTTGCGCGCTGTTTCCCGCACGGCGTCCGCGCGCTTGGTTGTATCTTTTACGGATCGAATTCCCTGATCGGTAAACGTGGAAAGGACAATGTAAGTGGCCATGGTATTGCCTCTCTCGGCCGGTGGGCCGCGCAATGATTGAGCGAGACGATCTATTCCCTTCGGCCGCGCGTTCCATGTGACCGCTTCTGCACGCCACACACCGCGCATCCGAACCGGACAGCATAGACCTTTGCTTGCGGGTGCGCCAAGCGTTGCCAGTGCGTGCGCGAACGCGCTGATATAATCGCGCGTCGGCCGGAGCTTTCCCTTGGAGCTTCGGCCGCTGCAGTTCAAATGGCCAAGTAGCTCAGTTGGTAGAGCAGAGGACTGAAAATCCTTGTGTCGGTGGTTCAATTCCGCCCTTGGCCACCCAACCCTTAAGCCTTCGCCGAGCCCGACGCCGGGAATACTGATTGGCGTCCGCCTGTTTCGCAAGGCACGCACACATTGAATCTTCCTGGTCGGGCGAGCTTTGCCTACCGACGCAAGCCAGTGGACGACCAGCTCCGCGCGACGCGGACACGTGTGAACACCCGACGGCAAGCTCAATGCGCCGTGGGACATGGCAATTGCGCCCTCGGGCTTCGGCAAGTTCAGCAATCATCTGCTGGTCGGCAACTTCGGAGATGACACCATCAACGCGTACGATCTGAAGAACTTCACTTTCGCCGGGCGACTGCACACGTCGAATGGCCGTGTGCTGGTCATCGACGGGGCAATCGCGTTCGGAAGCGGCTTCCAGCACCAACCTACGCACACGCTGTTCTTCGCTGCAGGCCCCAATGACGAGAGCCACTGCCTGTACGGCAAGATAGAGCCGGCTCCGTGACGTAACGCCGGATATTCCCCGGTTGTGCGTCGGAAAGATCCGCGACCTGGGGCGCCAGCACAAGGCAATCTGTCGAGGCGTGCGAGCTTAGCGGCGGTCGCGGCCACTACGCTCGCGCGCCTCAGCCAACCAGTTGCTTCGCGATCATGTGATCGACACAGTCGTTCACGTGCTTCGTGAGCGTCGACTGCGCAGTCTTCCAATCCCGGCGCAACGCGCAGTCCAGCAGTTGCCGGTGCTCGCCCTCGGCAATCCCGCCGCGATACACGGCGGCAATCATCTGGTAGCGCAGATACCGGTCGAAGATCGCGGCGTGAGTTTCGAGCAGCACCTTCGACCCGCACGCCGAGATGAGCGCATGGTGGAACTCCCGGTCGTAGCGTTTCCACGTTTCCGCTACTGACCGTTCGCCCGCCGCCATGCGCCGCTCCATGGCTGCAAGCTTGTGATGCGCGGCCACGACGGCGCCTTCCCAGTCCATGTCGCCCACTGCGAAAGATTCGCGCAGTGCGTGCGATTCCAGCAGGCAACGCATCGCGGCGACTTCGCGCAGGTCTTCCGGAGAGATCGGCGTGACCTCGAATCCGCGGGAGCCCTCGGCGATGATCAGTCCTTCGGACGACAACCGGTTCAGCACTTCGCGCAACGTGCTGACACTCGCCGAATACACGTCGCGCATGCGGTCGAGCGTCAGGCGCTCCTTTGGCGCCAATCGGCCGAAGACGATATCCGCGCGAATCCGGCGATACGTCCTCTCGCCGATGGTTGCCGCCTGCAGTGCTTCGTCGGGCATATGCGTGAAAAGTGCGCGCGCCCGACCGTCGTGGTAGAGCCCGCCGCTCGCGCCATCATACCTTTCCAATCGACGAAAGCGATATAAACCTATTTGTTTGCAATCATCATACGAAACCGTTAACGTATGATGTCAATAGCGCCGTAGGGGCGCTGCCTACAACAATCGCGTCGGAGGACCCATGTCGTCGATGATTTCGCGTCGTAACCTGCTTCGCGCCGGAGCGTCCGCGCTCGCCTTGGCGGCCGCACCTCGCCTCCTCGCGCAGGACAAGCCGAAGCTGCGCTTCAGTTGCGCCTTCACCGAACAGGACCTGCGCGCCGAGGCTTACAAGGCCTTCGCCGCCGCCATCAAGAACGACTTCGACTTCCAGCCCTTCTGGGCCAACACGCTCTTCAAGCAGGGTACGGAACTCGTTGCCTTGCAGCGTGGCAACCTGGAGATGGCCAACCTGGCCCCGCAGGATATTTCGAAGCAGGTTCCGGCGTGGTCGCTCATGACGTCCGCGTACCTCTTCCGGGACGTCGATCACCTGAGGAAGACGTTCAAGAGCGACGTCGGCCGCGACTTCATCAAGATCGCGCGCGACGAGTTGCAGATCGAATTGATCACGCCGGTCTATTTCGGCTCCCGGCACGTCAACCTTAAGCCGGACAAGCAGATCCGGACGCCGGCCGACCTGGCGGGCATCAAGCTGCGCATGCCGCCGGGCGAGTTCTGGCAGTTCCTGGGAGAGTCGATCGGCGTCAATCCGACTCCCGTCGCCTTTGCGGAGGTGTACACGGCGCTGCAAACCGGCGCGATCGACGGACAGGACAATCCGCTGGTCCTGAGCAAGCTGATGAAGTTCGACGAAGTGACGACCCAGTTCGTCCTCACGTCCCACGTCGTCGGCTATGACCTGATGGCCGTGTCGTCCAAGGTGTGGGAGGGGATGAAGCAGGAGCAGCAAACGCGCTTCCGCGCGGCGGCCGAGAAAGCCATCGACGACTACACCACCAAGTTTGAAGGCCAGGAAAAGGACGTCGTCGCGTATCTGAAGGGCGAGGGCAAGAAGGTCTACACGCCGGACGTCGCCGCCTTCCGCACTTACGCGCAGAAACGCTACGTCGACAAGTACGGCAAGGATTGGCCGAAAGGCGCGCTCGAGCGCATTAACGCGTTGTAGCCCGGTCCATGGCAGGGGCTACGGGCACGCCGCAGCACGAGCGACGCATCGGCGGCTGGCTGCGCCGTCGCGCTGACGACATCGCCGTCGCGCTCATTGCGATGATGTTCGTCTCGTTCCTGCTGCAGATCGTCTTCCGCTACGTGCTCAATCGCCCGCTGGGATGGACCGAGGAGGTGACGGTCCTCTGCTGGGTATGGGTCGTCCTTTGGGGTGCATCGTTCATCGTCGCTGACGCCGACGAGGTTCGCTTCGACATTGTCTACAACGCCGTGTCGCCCGGTGTCCGGCGCGTATTCACGATCGTCGCGAGCGTCGCGCTGATCGCGCTGATCGCGCTGTCGCTGCCTGCCACGTGGCGATACGTGGTGTTCATGAAGCGCGAGCACTCGGCGTACCTGCAGATGCGCTTCGACTACCTGTACTCGATCTACCTCATCTTCGCGGTGGTGTGCATCGTGCGCCAGGCACGACTCGCGTGGCTCGCCTGGCGCGGGCCGCGTCAGGACGACCATGCGCACTACGACACCGGGCGATGATGGGCCTGTCGCCGTTCCT
>JBKPOL010000433.1:0-2396 GCA_046733075.1 Pseudomonadota bacterium
CCGAGGTCCTCGACGACGAGTATCTCGAGATCGCGCGCAGCATGGATCGCGGCATGTGGGTCGAGTTCGAGGACGACGACGGCCAGCTCTCGTTCGCGAAGCTCGCGTGGATCAGTCCGCTGCGCGGCAATTACCTTTTTACGAATCGGCAGGGTCAGCGTGCGTTGTCGATGACCGCCGAGGTCCTCGCCGAGCAATTCCGCGCCAATCGTGCACGACTCGTCGAAGCCGAGCCATTGATCGACCGTGCATTCACTCGCGTGATCAGCGAGCTGTCCGATCGATTCGAGCTCGAGACCGCGTCCGTCTAGCTCAAGACTAGCTCGCCGGAATCGGTTGCGTTGATTGCCATCCTGGGCGCGCTGCGGCGAGCGCTGACGCTTCTGTTCACCGCACGGATCATCGCGCTTTCCACGCTGCCGCTGCTGATCGCTGCGTTCGTCTGGATCGCCATCGGCGTCATGGCGTGGCAACCGGTGACTGCGGCGCTCGCCGCATGGTTCGCGTCTGGCGCTGCGGAGCCGGCAGCATGGCAGCGTTTCGCGGCCGATACAGTTGCGCTGGTGTTGTTCGTGGCGCTCGCCGTGGTCACGGCGCTGACGGCAGTGGCCGTCCTGACGATGCCGGTGATCGTGAAGGTCGTTGCGGCGCGTCATTTTCCCGCACTGCGCGCGGTGCGGGGTGGCTCGCTCGTCGGCAGTCTGCGCAACGCGTCGATCGCGCTCGCGGTGTTCCTGCCGCTGTGGCTTCTCGCCTTGTTGCTGCTCTTCGTGCCGCCGCTCTACGTGGCGGCCTCGCTGCTGCTGAACGCGTGGCTGTCGCAGCGGATGTTCCGCTACGACGCTCTCGCCGAGCACGCGAGCGCGGCGGAAATCGCAACCATCGTGCGCGACAACCGCGCGCGCCTGTTCGGCCTCGGTCTCGCGCTCTCGCCGCTCTCCCTTGTACCGATCGTAAATGTGCTCGTGCTTCCGATCTACGCCGGCATCGCCTTCACCGAGCTCTGCCTTTCGGAGCTCGCCGCGCTGCGCGCACGAAGCGCTTGACTGGCGCGCCGCACGGCGTGGCACATTCGGCGTCGGCAGTGCGTCGAGGAGTGGCGGATGAACGGACTTCAGGGCAGCGGCAAATGGTTCGACGACGTGAAGATCGGCGATACGTTCGCGAGCGCCGTCACGATCACCGAAACCCACATCGTCATGGGCGCCGGGCTGATCGGGGACTTCAACCCCCATCACACGAACGCCGAGTACGCGAAGGGGACGCGCTTCGGAACGCCGATCCTGCACGGCATGATGACGTCCTCCATCATGGGTGCCGCGGTCGGCATGTATTTCCACGGGACGGCGATCGCGTACCTCGAGCATCGCGCGACGTTTCTCGCGCCCGTGCGCGCAGGTGACACGGTCACGACAACGTGGACGATCGTGGAGCTCGTCGAAAAGCCACGCCACGGCGGCGGCATTGTCGTGCTCGATGCATCGGCGACCAATCAGCACGACGCGGCGATCGCCGACGGACATGCGCGAATGCTCGTGTCCGCTCGGCCGATCGCCTGCATTCGCAGCAGCGGTTGACGACGTTCAGCAAGGAGTCTCAGACGTCAAGCCCCTGCAGGCATTCGCTGACCAGCTGCGGCCCCCGGTAGACGAGACCCGTGTAGAGCTGCACGAGCGTCGCCCCCGCGCGAATCTTGCTGCGCGCGTCGTCCGCCGACATGATGCCGCCCACGCCGATCAACGGAAGCGCACCGTCGAGGGCTGTGGCAAGCGCCTCAAGTACGGCGGTCGAACGGGCGGTGAGCGGCGCTCCCGATACGCCCCCCAGTTCTTCGGCATGCGGGAAGCCGTCGATGCCCTCGCGGGCGACCGTCGTGTTGGTCGCTATCACGCCGTCGACGCCGTGCCGAACGAGCAGTCGCGCGATAGCCTCGACGGCAGCGGCGTCCAGATCGGGGGAGATCTTCACGGTGAGCGGAACGTGGCGGCCATGATGCTGCGCGAGGCTGTCACGCTCGGCCGTGATGCACGCGAGCAGCGCGGACAACGCCGATTCACCCTGCAGATCGCGCAGCCCGCGGGTATTCGGTGAGGAGACGTTGATCGTCACGTAACTCGCGCGCGCATACACCGCTTGCAGGCACGTGACGTAGTCGTCGGCAGCCCGCTCGTTCGGCGTGTCGAAATTCTTGCCGATGTTGACGCCGAGAATGCCCCGATAGCCCGAGCGCTCGACGTTGGCGACGAACCGTTCCACGCCGCCGTTGTTGAATCCCAGGCGATTAATGAGCGCACGCGCGGGTACGACTCGAAACATGCGGGGACGTGGATTGCCGGTTTGCGGGCGCGGCGTCACCGTTCCCGCTTCGAGAAAACCGAAACCGAGCGTCGCAAGGC
>JBKPOL010000434.1:0-1640 GCA_046733075.1 Pseudomonadota bacterium
GGTGGGAACAAGTAGCGGGTCTCGTAGCGCTGCCGAAACAGGTCGGAAGATTGCGACTAGGACACAAAGGCAAGGACGAAACGTCCTTACAGCGATTCAACCCGTAGGCTGAAGGCCGCCATCGAGACTCCGAGGTGAAGCGCGCCGCATGAACGCAGCCCGCCACCCGGCCACGCGCTCGCGTAGGCTTCCCCGTAAAGTAGACAGTTCTAAACTGGAGTCTCGCTGAGCAAACGCTCACGGTAGCGCGCTGGCGGCAGGCTTCCCAGCGCGTCGTGCGGCCTGATTTCGTTGTAGCGCTCGATCCATTCAACGGTGATCTCGCGGACCTCATCGAGCGAGTCGAACAGGTATGCACTGAGCACCTCTTCGCGGTAGGTCCGGTTGAAGCGCTCGATGTACGCGTTTTGATCGGGCTTGCCCGGCTGAATGAAGCGCAGCTCGATGTCCTGTAGCTTGCACCAGTCGATGAACATCTGACTTGTTAGCTCGGGGCCATTGTCGCAGCGAATCGCGCTGGGCCGGCCGTGCAGGTCAATCATCTGGGTCAGAAACGTGATCACCCGCGCGGCGGGGATGCTCACTGCGATGTCGATGCCCAGGGCCCCGCGATTGGCTTCGTCGATCGCATTGAGGGTACGGAACACCCGGCCGCTGTACAGCGTGTCACGCATGAAGTCGAGCGCCCACACCGCATTCATGCGCCGCTCAACGAACAGCGGCTGCCGCTCACGATGCGGCACCCGACGCCGTGTCCGGCGCGGCAGGTTCAGCCGAAGCTGGCAGTACACCCGCCAGACGCGCTTGTGGTTCCAGCCGTAGCCTTGCGCGCGCAGGCGGTCGTGACACTTCCAGAAGCCCCAGCGCTGCTCATCGACCACAATCGCCTGCAACGCGGTGATCACCTCGACATCGCGCGCCATGCGATCCACACCCGGCTTGTAGTACGCCGCCCGCGATAGCCGGGCAACCTGGCAAGCTCGAACGATCGGCAGATCGTGTTCCGCAGTCATGATCCGGATCGCTTCACGCTTGGCTGACGGCGTCAGAGTTTTCGGCTGAGAACGTCCTTGATCGCGGTGTTCTCGAGCGCCAGGTCGGCATACATGCGCTTGAGCTTCGCGTTCTCGGCCTCGAGCTCGCGCAAACGCTTCAGCTCGGACACACCGGCTCCTCCATACTTCGATTTCCAGTGGTAGTACGTAGCGGCGCTGATCCCGTGTTTACGCGTGAGTTGCGCAACCGCGACGCCGGCTTCTCCTTCTTTCAGAATCGCCACGATCTGCGATTCGCTGAACCGCGACTTCTTCATCGGACTTCCCTCCGGCCCAAAATCCTGCCAGAAAAGTCCAGTTCTTGCTGTCTACCGGGAGGGGAAGCTTACGCAGGCACCGATTTTACGGAGACCGATCTGGAGGCGACTGTACTCAAGGGCATCAAGAACATGGACGCGGCGAAGGGAATGAACAAGGCGAGGAACCGGGACAAGGCAGTCGAGTGACGTCGACTCGAACTGTTCGCGAGTAGCGCGCGACCCGGTGAGCTCGGCGCTCCAAAGCAAAGTACGGGGTACTTCGAACACCAAATGCTGACACGTTCCAAGCGAGCGAACCCCGTAGGGACCCTCAACGTCGTTACCC
>JBKPOL010000435.1:0-1794 GCA_046733075.1 Pseudomonadota bacterium
GTACTGGAACAGCCCTTCATCGTACCCGGCGACGAGCCTTCTGGCGCCTGCCGGAGTGGACGCGCGCACTACGCTGGATGCGAGGTTTGCCGCCGTGTATGCCGATGCAGCGTCGGCTGCGTATCTCGAGATACTCAGGCAAACGGTCCTCGTGCAGCAACTGATTGCGAAAGCGCTGCCGCTCAATTGGGCATCGACGCGGGTCGTGCGCGACGATCCCGCGAAAACGCTCGACGCGAACGGCAGCCGCGACGTGCTGCTGCTGTCGGATCTCCTGCCTGCGATCGGCCAGCCGAAAACGTCGTTCGATCTCGTTTCGCCGTACTTCGTTCCGGGCGACGCAGGTACGGCCGCGCTGCTGCAGGCCGCACGGCGTGGCGTGCAGGTTCGCGTGCTCACGAATTCGTTGGCGGCGACCGATGTCGGTGCGGTCCATGCGGGATATATCAAGCGAAGGTGCGAGCTTCTGCGCGGAGGCGTGCACCTTTACGAGATGGAACCGACGGGCCTCAAGGACGCGGGCGACGAGCGTGCGCTCGGGTCGAGCTCCTCGGTTCAGTTGCACGCGAAAACCTTCGCGCTCGACGAAGCGCGCATCTTCGTGGGCTCGTTCAACTTCGACCAGCGTTCCGCGCACCTCAACACCGAAATGGGACTCGTCATCGAGAGCCCGTCGCTTGCGCAGCAACTTTCGTCGGCGTTCGAGCGGGAGGTGCCGAAGCTGGCGTACGAGGTGCGCTTGACCGCGGATGGCCATTGTGCGGAATGGATCCACCGCACAAACGAGGGCGACGTCCGCTACGAGGCCGACCCTGGAACGTCGATGGCGCGCCGCGCGTGGATCGATTTCCTGTCGATTCTGCCGATCGAATGGCTGCTCTAGCAGGGCTCGAGGCATGACGAGCGCGCCGCAAACGTCCTTGACCGCTGACGATGCGCTTGCGCGCCTTACGGCTGGAAACGAGCGCTTCGTGCGCGGCGAAGCGCGCTTTCCCACGGTTCAGAAGGAGGTCCTCGCGGACCTCGCCCAGGGTCAAGCGCCCTACGCGACGATTCTCGGCTGCAGCGACAGCCGCGTGCGCCGGAGCTCGTCTTCGACGCCGGGTTCGGAGAGCTGTTCGTCGTGCGCGTTGCGGGCAACGTGCTTGGACCGTCGATCCTCGGCACGCTCCAATACGCGGCAACACATCTTCATACGCCGCTCTTCGTCGTGATGGGCACGAGGGCTGCGGCGCGGTGAATGCCGCCATCGACTGGAAGTTCCATGGCGCTGCGCACAAACGTCGAATCGCGATCCTGCTGGAAGATATCCTGCCCGCCCTCGACCACCTCGATGGGCGGCAGTCTCGCGAGATGTTGCTGCACGGGGCGGTTGAGGCGAACGTGCGTCGTGTGGTCTCGGAACTCTTGAAAACTCCGGAAGCGAAGGCCCGCGCGGAGGCCGGTGAGATGAAGCTGGTCGGGGCGGTCTATGAGCTCGAATCCGGACGCGTGCGCTTCCTCCAATAGTCGCGATCGCCCTATGTAGTGGTAGCTCGCAGGGCAAGCGCGCGGAGCATCAGCGTACGCCGATCGAACCGCGCCGGACAACTGCATACACACCCCCCGCCGTGGCCCCGAACACGAGGTGCGCAGCGAACGTAATCCAGTCACGTGTTGCGACGAACCAGGGGAAGACGAATGTGAAGCCGTACATGTTGATGAGGTAGGCAGGCCGCCGAAGGCGACGCCGGTTGCGATCGCCGCTGCCACGCCAAGGCCGCCGATGATGACCGCGAGCGCGATCGCATAGAC